>JAJRTM010000764.1 GCA_024278285.1 Planctomycetota bacterium | reverse complement strand
TCCGAAAAATAAAGAGTAATTTAAGCTGTAGGGTTTGCTTTTGCGGTCCAATATGGGATTAACATCGCATTGTTTCGCGGGTAATGGACCCTACAAATTGTATCACCGACGATAAGGCCTCTTGAATTATGACGAGTGTTGAGCCGACTCCACCAGCGAGCAATAATTATTCTCTGCTGGATAAAATTATTCGATTTTGTCTTTACAACAAGCTTGTTGTCGGGCTGTTTGTGATTGTCATTATGGCATGGGGAGCAATGGTCGCCCCGTTTGACTGGGATCTGGGAGGCTTGCCTCGGGATCCGGTGCCTGTCGATGCGATTCCAGATATCGGCGAGAATCAGCAGATCATCTTCACTGAATGGAAGGGGCGTTCTCCTCAGGATATTGAAGACCAGATCGGTTATCCGCTGACGGTGGCGCTACTCGGAATTCCGGAAGTGAAAACGATTCGAAGTTATTCGATGTTCGGCTTCTCGACCATCTATATCATTTTCAATGACAAGGTCGATTTCTACTGGTCGCGCACACGAGTGCTCGAGAAAATGAACAGTCTTCCTTCAGGAACTTTGCCTGCTGAAGTGCAGCCTGCGCTTGGCCCGGATGCAACGGCCCTGGGGCAGATTTACATGTACACGCTCGAAGGACACGATTCCGATGGAAACGTTGTTGGTGGTTGGGATCTGAATGAGTTACGTACGGTTCAGGACTGGTATATTCGCTATTCACTTACCTCAGCAGAAGGGATCAGCGAAGTCGCTTCAATCGGAGGATTCGTCCAGGAATATCAAATTGATGTCGATCCCGATGCGATGCGCGTCAACCACGTTTCGTTGGCAGATGTTTTTAATGCAGTCCGAATGACGAATGTTGATGTCGGTGCAAGAACGATTGAACTCAACAAGGCTGAATATGTTATTCGCGGACTCGGTTTCATTGAGAGCGTCAAGGATATCGAGCAAACCGTTTTGAAGGTTACGGACGATGTCCCGATTACGATTAAAGATGTTGCAGTCGTCTCGCTGGGCCCCGCTTCTCGCCGAGGTGCGCTCGATAAAGAAGGAGCAGAAGCGGTTGGTGGAGTTTGTGTGGTTCGGTACGGCTTCAATCCGCTCGAAGCGATTAAAAATATAAAAGCCAAAATCGCAGAGATCTCACCAGGTTTGCCCGCACGGGTTCTGTTTGATTACGAAAAAATCCGGCGTGAGGAAATTATCCAGTACGCCAAAGAGAACAACTTCAAAGCTTTTTCAGGTCCGAAATCTAACAATGAACTTTGGCTCGAACACCTCCGACATCTTCCGCCCGAAGAACGTCCTGACTGGACGACAATCAGTCAGGTAACGGTTGTTCCTTTTTACGACCGCACGGGGCTCATCTACGAAACACTAGGCACATTAAACACGGCGTTAACCGAAGAAATCCTGGTCACTATTATTGTAATTCTGGTCAGCGTTTTTCATCTTCGCAGTTCGTTACTCATTTCTTCACTACTTCCAATTGCTGTGTTGATGTGCTTTATTGGCATGAAAACATTTGGTGTTGATGCGAACATTGTTGCGCTTTCAGGAATCGCAATTGCGATAGGCACGATGGTCGATATGGGGATCATTCTGTGTGAAAATATACTCCGGCAACTCGATGAAGCCGATCCCGATGAAGACCGGGGCGAAGTGATTTTCCGCGCAACCAGGGAAGTTGCCAGCGCTGTTTTGACAGCCGTCTCGACAACAGTTATCAGTTTTCTGCCTGTCTTTACGATGATTGGTGCAGAAGGAAAACTGTTTCGCCCGCTCGCGTTTACAAAAACATTCGCCTTAATGGCTTCGGTGATCGTCGCATTAATGATCATTCCACCTGTTGCACACCTTTTATTTGCAAACCGAACGGGTTCAGGTAAAGTCCAGAAGATTCAGTATTGGCTGCTGGTTATAATCGGATTGATTATCGCACTGCCGATGGTTTCACTCCCTTGGTGGAGTGGAATGATTATGGCAGGCACCGGCGTGTTCAAACTGCTTGAACCACGCATGTCGCCAAAAGTGAAAAAGATGGGGCCGCTGTTTGCCAACAGTATCGCTATTGTTGTTGTCGCTCTGGTGCTCACTTTCCATTGGCTTCCACTAGGCCCAGAAAAAGGAATGATCAGAAATATTTTGTTCGTCTTTCTGCTTCTGGGAGGTCTGCTTTCTTTCTTTAACATTTTTCAAAATTATTGTTACAAGCCGATCTTAAAATGGTGTCTGGCTAACAAACTGCTGTTTCTGTCGTTACCAACTTTTATCGTCGTTGTAGGGATGAGTGTCTGGCTTGGGTTCGATAACCTTTTCGGCTTCATGCCCAACTCCATCCGAAAAACGACCCCCTGGAAAACAGTGGCAGAGACATTCCCCGGATTGGGCAAGGAATTTATGCCGCCGCTGGATGAAGGTTCTTACCTTTATATGCCAACTACCATGCCCCATGCTTCGATTGGTGAAGTGATGGATGTGATGCAGCTTCAAGATACGCTGCTGATGTCGATTCCTGAAGTCGAATCTGCTGTCGGGAAATTGGGACGCATCGAAAGCCCGCTCGATCCTGCACCGATCTCGATGATCGAAACGATTATCACCTACAAACCGGAATATATTATCGATAAAGATGGCCACCGTCTGAAGTTCCGTTACGACAAAAAGAAAAAAGACTTTCTACGGGATAAAGATGGTAACCTGATCAAAGATCCTGCAGGGCGTCCGTTCCGGCAATGGCGAGATCACATCCGCAAACCGGACGATATCTGGAAGGAAATTACAGAAGCGGCTCAGGTTCCAGGGACGACTTCTGCCCCGAAATTACAACCGATTGCAGCTCGTATTGTCATGCTGCAAAGTGGAATGCGGGCTCCGATGGGGCTTAAAGTGAAAGGGCCGGATCTGGAAACAATTGAAAAAGTCGCACTCGATATCGAAACCTTACTCAAGCAAGTTCCTTCTGTCGAAGCCTCTGCGGTTATTGCAGATCGTATCGTTGGAAAACCGTATCTTGAAATCGATATTGATCGCGAAAAGATTATGCGGTACGGGTTACATATTCGTACCGTGCAGGATGTCATTGAAGTGGCAATTGGTGGAAAACGACTGACCACGACAGTCGAAGGACGAGAACGCTACCCCGTTCGTGTTCGTTACCAGCGGGAATTGCGAGACGAACTGGAAACGCTCGGCCGTATTCTGGTTCCCACCGCAGGCGGTCAGCAAATTCCGCTGGAGCAATTAGCGACTATCGAATTTCTTCGTGGTCCCCAAGTCATTAAAAGTGAAGATACTTTTCTGCTCGGTTATGTTTTGTTTGATATGAAGGAGGGGCAGGCGGAAGTTGATGTTGTCGAAGAGTGTCAGGCATACTTAACCGAAAAAATTGAAAGCGGCGAACTCATTCTGCCACCTGGCGTCAGCTTTGCCTTTGCGGGAAGTTATGAAAATCAGATTCGATCACAAAAAACGTTGATGGTTGTTTTGCCTTTTGCGTTATTTATGATCTTTTTGATTCTCTATTTTCAATTCAAATCGGTCCTGACTACTTCGCTCGTTTTCAGTGGAATTCTCATTGCCTGGTCTGGGGGATTCATCATGCTCTGGCTGTATGGACAACCGTGGTTTCTGGACTTCGATCTGTTTGGAACCGATACCCGTACCTTGATGCAGGTGCATACGATCAACCTTTCCGTTGCAGTCTGGGTCGGTTTC
>JAJRTM010000763.1 GCA_024278285.1 Planctomycetota bacterium | reverse complement strand
TTGTTTCTGGATTACGTTTCTGGAGAAGTCATGCTTTCTGATTTGGTTCCAGTTTTCATAAAAATATTGGCTGGCATTGGAGCCTTGCTGTTCTTCATTGTTTCTGTTGCGAAAGCACGAATCAAACAAAGAAACAAGCGTGAAAAAAAACTGCGAATATTTGCTGGAAATGCAGGGATGACGTATCAGAAAAATCTGGCGGAACTGGAGCGTCTCTTAAAACCATTTGAGCTCATTCAAAAAGAGAACGCGGAGATAAAAATAACAAACGTCTTGGTCTCTCGCAGCGGGGAACTGACGTTATTTATTTTCGATTATTCCTGGGAAACATCGGGCCAAGAAGGCGAGTTACAAAAACAGACTGCGATTTTGTTCGATGACTTTCGTTTTCAGTTTGCACACTTTCTGCTTCGTCCCAGAAAAATGGGTGATTATTTGGAGAGTCTGTCGGGCAATCGAGATGTTGTTCCAGAAGGAAGCAAGGTCTTCAATAAAAAATATCGCCTGACCAGCCAGGCTCCCCGTGAAACATATTATCTTTTTACCAAGCAATTAATGCAGTTCTTTTTACAAACCGAAAAACTGCACGCAGAAGGGCTTGATACTTTTTTTCTGATTTATGAACCGGGGGTAATCATTGAACCAGTCAAGATGCAAAATTTTCTTGAAGATAATTTGAAGGGATATCACCAACTGAAAAAAGCAACTTAAAAAGGGGAAGCTCCCGGTTTTCGAGTTGGTTGGCCTGCATTAATTTTGGCTTTTTTAGGGTTGTTGATTACGGTCGCAGGTCTGATCAGAGCGCCGTCGGCAAGTGATTGAGAACTTTCAGCAATGAGCTCATCATTTTCTTGAATCGGGCCGGTGACATAAGAGCTGCCTTCACCCAGTGGGCCAAGTAATTGCACTTCGATATCACGAACCATGCTGTCTCTGACGACTTGGATAATACGAGTGCCAGTTTCTGAATTCCGTAAGGAAAGATTAGGAACTTCAATCACGGGCTGGTGAGGGACAATCGGAGAGTAAGCAGTCTGCCCATCTTCAAAATCGCCATCTCGATTATTGAATACAACCACAGCGATCGCGGCGGTATCAATGATTTGACGAAGTGCCTGCCATTTCCCTTCGAGAGGAAGCATCGCTTGTACTTTTCCTTTGGCCACTTGATTATCAAGCTTTACTTCAATCGTATCTCCCACTTTTACTTTTTCGCGATTGACCGGAATATGGGCGATGAATTCCGAGGTATCAACAAGGACCAAAAGCAAATCTCCTTTGTTGATAATCGCTCCTGGAGTTGTCTTGATTGTTTTAATATGGCCAGAAAAAATGGCTCTTACCGATGTGTTTTCAATATCGAGCTGAGCCAAGTTAAGGCTGGTCTTGGCGACATTAATTTCTGCCTCTGCCAGATCTAACGCAATTTGAGATTGCTTTCCCGCTGTCACTTCTTTTGCAACCAGTTCTTTATTAAGAGTGGCTGCTTTCAAAATTGCTTTTGCATGCTCCAGGACCATCTTTGCATGTTTCGATTCAATTTGCACCAATTCTTCCTGCGCTCTGGCGGTTCCTCCCAACTTGACACGAATGTTTTTAACAACCCCTGCAACTTTGGCGCGAACATTCAGTAATTGAACCGGTTTCAGACTGATGGCAGCCTGGAATTTTTCGGGCTGCATTAAATGAACCGCATTTTTTTTAATGACCACCTGCATCGTGTCGTCATTACCTGATTGCATTGTTGGTTGACCAGGCCTGGCGACTGCTGGCGGTTGTGCAAACAGGCAAGATTCACTTATCACGACAAAGCTAAGGATCAAAACGAAGATTCGTGATTTGGAAAATCGAATCGCCGGGAATATTATCTGCTTCATTTTATCTGACTCCAGAATACAATCTTCAGTAACAAGTACTGAAAAAATGGTAGTAACCACACTCTGCAAAGTCTAAACGGATACCAATCACGTTTTCTACTGTTTGGCAACGCATCATGTAGCGTGCATGGTAATTGGTAGAACCTGACAGAGGTCCTTTACACAGTGCAGTACAGGTTAATCGACTTGGAGCAGAATGTGAATCGACTTGCTGTTTTCTCGATAGTTCAGCAGGAAAAACAGCGATTTTTCGTCAAGTTCGATTTTTATTGAAACAAAAGCATTCTGAAGAATAAACTCCAGTAGTCTCAAATCATAAATAATTACGGGCGGTATTCAACACTTCGTTCCCACAGAACCTGGTTATCGTGATTAGAGCCACTGCCAAGGTGAATATTGTTTGAACGCCAGCTATATCGAACAGTTCCCCCGGTGTTGTAAGGGCGGGTTGGAATGCGGTATGCCGAACGGCTGATCGGCATCGGAACAGTGGCTGCCACCTGGGCAGGAAGTTGGTGCGTATAATACGATCTACGAAAAGCCCAGTCTTCTGCAAAAGATTTTGCAGGAGAGAAGCTGACGATTGCCAAGGCAACGAAAGCATATTTTAGAAACGGAGATGGCTTTTTGAAATTCATTGCTCGCATCAAGGCACCTGCAAGTTCATCAGGTTAACGGCGTGATTAACATGTGGCTTTCATGATGCTTATAGGCAACATGGGGCATCATTTTGATGCACTTAAACCACATAAACAAGACTGAATCAATTGATTAACAGTCATTAGTAGTAACCACGCAATTCTGATGCCCAATCGCGATGCTGGCGACCCAGCCCGGCTGGTTCATTCTGATAGCTGTAACCAAAAACTGTTCTTCTAAAAAAGTTTGCGAGCCGTTCGCAAACTTTTAACGTTAGTAATATAAGAGAGGTTTCCACAAATATTCAGCGCGAAGTTGACAGCAAATAGTGGTTGCTGGAGAATGCCCCCTCAGATATTTATTTCACCGTGGTACACATTTGAATGCTTAGCAGCATTTATTCAATTAGTTGGAGCGGTTTGTTGAAGTCTCATCTTCCCCCGAAAGAGTTGTTACTGGAAACTCACAATTTCCCTTGCCCGTACACATTTAAGGTAATTGGCGAATCAAACGAGGAGTTTGTGCAAAACATCGTTGCGGCTGTTCGTCTGGGAATGAAGTACGATTTCGATCCCCCTTTCCGGTCAAAAGAAACCGCAGCAGGGCGGCACATTTCTCTCACGTTCGAACCGGTCGTTGACAACCCCGATCAAGTTCTCGCTGTCTATGCAGAACTCCAACAGCAACAAGGTGTGGTCATGCTGCTTTAGCGATCCCTTCCCCCTGAAATACTATTGGCTCACTCGAATTTTTTCGATTGTTTTCCCATCGCGGTTTCGCCGCCTGATGACCAATTTGCCGGTTGTGGAAAGTCCTTCTGTTACCAGTTTTGTTTTGCCATCACTGGGAAGTAGTGCCGTAATCGAACCATCGCTTATTGTTGCTTCCAGTACGTATCCTCCGTTGATTTTTTTAAGCGTTGCGGTTGAAGGAACATTTTCTCCCTGTTTGTGAGGACGGTACAGGGTGATGAATTCCGTTTGCTTTTGGCGTTTTATTGTTGAAGCCGTCAGGTGCCATTCTCGCAGTTTGATGCGCTCTCGCGGGTTGGGATCGTACTGGTCCGTTTGCGTGATCTTCAATGGTTCGTTCGTTAAGAATGAGATTTCACAATCGACTTTGCCAACGGAAAGATGAATGTTTTTCTGATTCTTTATCTGAAACTTTTTTGTTGCGTGTAACCGATACTCAAAAGTGGAAAGTTCCTCTGCAATGAGACGATCGTACACAATCAGCAGTTCCGGTTTCACGAACAGAACAGTGCGCGTGAATTTCTTCAACGGTTTTTTCGGCGTTTTATTTTTTAGTGTTTTATTATTTGATGACGAAATTCGATACGCTGCTCCTGCTTCTCCCACGACAGCATCAAGCAGCGATGTGGTTTGGAAGTCGATAATTTTCCCTTTTGCAAGCGAAGAGTGTGAAAGCTGTCCTTCGTTATTAACGGTGATATTGTTGACGCTTTTCGTACTCCACATCCAGTTTTTATGATGTTTACTGCCGTAGATGTCGCGGTATCCGCTGCGAATCAGCAACCGTTCGCCATACGCCCACAACAAAAATGAATTGTTCGCTTCGTAGCCGTGCGACTGTGTGCCAAAGGGAGAGGACTTGAAAACAACTTGCACATCTTTGCGGGCATCAATCAGATTAGAATTCAAATACGCCTGCCCGATGCCTTTGAACAAACGCGAAGTTGGCAGTTTATCTGGTCGGACCGCAGGCACATTGGGGAGCGCGCCGCGTAGAAATCCGATGTAGCCCGATTCTTCCGTTGGGCCGCCCATCTGTTCGACATACCACTGCCAATGCCCGTTCCCAGCCTGCAATGCCAACTGGCTTGCCAGCGGGACAATTCGTTTTGCTGTTATCTTCGCATTAAGATCACCAAATCCTGCACCGATTTTATGTGGAGGAACCAGATACATTGGATAATAACCGATTTGAGAAAAGTACGGTTTATC
>JAJRTM010000762.1 GCA_024278285.1 Planctomycetota bacterium | reverse complement strand
TTTATTTCTGTTTATTCGGGTTCATACGTGATTCAAAATAATTCTTTTGGAATATCCGCTTACTTGTTTAGATGGTTGGTAAACAGGGTTTCTTCACGCTTTCATAAATTCAGGAGTTTGCATCCGTTCAGGAACAGTAAAAAAGCCCGGGCATCTCTTATTTGAGTAAGAGAGCCGGGCTTTTTTGTTTTTAGAAAGTGTCCGCTCAACAGATTATTACCCGTTGAAGGAAATCTCTACTAATTCAAAAATCGTACGAGATGGAGGGGAGACATTCTTGTTTGCCTAAAATAGAGCATGCTCAAACGAAACAGACAGGAATGTCCGTGCTCCTTTTGATTAAATAGAGGCTCCCTGAAATTATTTGAAATTTCGTTTTTTCTGCGAGGCTTGTCTTAGCACGTTTTGTGTTTTCAAAGCTTGCTGTAATTGTGCCTGCATTGCTTCTACCGATTTGTAGCCAACAATTTTTCCCAGCAGATCAGCTTCGGGGCTGAGCACAACGGTACATGGGAGCGATTTAACTCCCAGAATCTTTCCGATTTTCTTTTCTTTATCCAGATCCAGATGCACGGGAACAAAATTCTGTGAAATATATTGGGCCATTCGAGGATTGGTAAGCGTCTCTTTTTCCAGCTTCGTGCAGAATTTACACCAGGAAGCACCAAAGACAATCAACATCGGTTTTCCTTCGTTGATCGCGATCTGATGAGCCTTTTGCATATCGTGATGCCAGACTTTATCGCTCAGAATGGAACGACCACCTGCTGATGCAATCGAAGAAGTGAATAGAAGACTCGCACATACAACCAGAACTGTTTTACACATGATAATTCCCCTTTTAAGCTGCATTTGAAAGAGAGCTTCAAATGCTATTCGCGACCAGCGTTTGATCTAATGGAATGCTTCATGTCATCCAGCAGTAAAACGAGTGACGCATCTGTTTTCGAAACGGAAAAACTTTCTGAGCCAAACGACATCTTCTTCTGCCCGGCTGCCCTGTTTGCACATCATTAAATATGACGCACCCCTTTGTTTATCGATATCGGAAGCTGTTCCGGTTCAACTTGTGACGAATTTGCCGTTTTTGTCATCTATTGCACTCTTCGTCAAGCTGGTCAGTTCAAAGCGTGTGATCCAGCGATTTACGTAGCCCGACAATGTAATCCAGCTCACGAACTCGCATCAATTTCAGCAGAATCCAGTAGACTGCCACTGAACAAAAAACAGGCAAAGCTAAGCGTAGCAGGCGCAACCAACCTGTTGGCTGGGCATCAAACGAATGAACGATTCCCCAACAGGCCAGTCCCATCAAAGAGGAAGCCAAGAGAATTTTCCCTAGAAATCTTAACATTTCCGAAGTAAATCGAAGTTCAATTTTGAATCGTAAATAAACCAGCAGGGCAAAAAACTGGCAAGCCGCACTCAGAGCAGTGGCATACGCCAGGCCGACGCCTCCCATCAAGTTCATCAACAGAAAATTGAGTCCCAGGTTAAGTCCGACTGAAACCAAACCGATTCGCAGCGGAGTTTGTGTATCTCCTATCGCATAAAAAACTCGCTGAACAATGGAGATCCCCAGAAATGCCCAGATCGCAGTTCCGTAAGCTGCAATTGTTGCAGCCGTTTGCCGGGCGTCGTGTAAATCGAATTGACCATGCCGAAGTAAACAGTCTGCCAACGGCGTTGCCAACAAAACCAGACCAACTGTTGCCGGGCAACCGATTGTCAGCATTAACCGTAAGCCGTCGGTTACATCCTGACTGATAAGATCCCGCTGTCCATCTTCGGCGTGATGTGCAAGTCTTGCAAAAAGAACGGTTCCTAACGCAATCCCGAAAACTCCTAATGGAAACTGATACAACCGCTGACCATAATATAATGCGGAAGCGGTCCCGGTCGCGATCCACTCCCCCTGTTCTGGCTGCGAATACCACCAGGCGAGTGTTCCATCGCATAACGAATTTAATTGAGTGACCGATAACCCGATGACAACCGGAATCATCAAGCGAAAAACCCGCAACGCCTGCGGTAATTGTTCTGCACAAGATCTTTGGATACGAAATCCTTGACGATGCAAACTCCACCACGGAAGGAACAATTGCCCCAAGCCGCCAAGCAGAATTGCACCAATCACAATTCCAATTTGCGTTTGTTGGTCGGTCGTTCCGGGAATCACAACCCAGATTGCAAATATCCAAACGCTATTCAAAAGCACGGGAACAAGAGCCGGAATAGCAAAATGGCCTGTTGAATGAAGGATTGCGGTGAACTGAGCAGAAAGGCAGATCAAAATGATATAAGGCAGTAGCCAGGCCGTCATGGAAAGAATCAGATGACCCGATTCTCCCAATACATTCCCTTTGGAAAGTGCATAAACACCTAATTCTCCCAAAAGGACAATCAGGCTTAGAATAAGAAGCAGTAAACAGAGAACAGCAGAGGCTAACCGATTTGCTTTGACGGGATCCTTCTTCAATTCTTTGACATACTCTGGAAGAAACGCTGCGGTTAATGCGCCTTCCCCGAACAGTCGTCGGCTCATATTTGGTAATCGAAAAGCAAGCGTAAAAGCATCGAGTAACGGGCCGTTTCCAAACAAAGCCGCCATGCCAACATCGCGTGCCAAGCCAAGCAGCCGGCTTAACATAGTGAGCAGACTCACCAGACGTACTTGCGAAAACCACTCTTTTTCCGGACGGTTTTTAACAGGAGAAGCCGAAACAGAGCCTTCAGCCTCATCCGGGCAGTCACTCACCCGGTCTCTCCCGTGGAGATCACAGGGTCCATGCGGGCGCAATTAATATTTAACTCTTCCAATATTTCACGAACCCGGATCGTGGGAAGATCCCAGTCGATGGCCCAGTTGATCACATCGAAATTTTCCCAACCTTC
>JAJRTM010000761.1 GCA_024278285.1 Planctomycetota bacterium | reverse complement strand
GGCTGATTGCCAGCACAAAAACAGCGGTTAAGGTTTCCACAGATTAGTCTCCTTGCGGGCCCATTTGTCCTGGGCCATTAATTCCTCGATGGTTGGTTTCCGTATAAAATTGTGCCGATCCAGTAACTCTCGGCACAGACGCGCGATATCATAGAACGAAAGCTCCCTGCGAAGAAACCGCGAAACGGCAACTTCATTGCAAGCATTCAAAACTGCTCCGGTTGTCCCCCCCTGTGAAGCTACGTCAAAACCGAGCTTCAAGGCGGGAAATCTTTCGAAATCGGGAGGAGAAAAATCGAGCGAAAACGTTTTTTTGAAGTCTGCCTTCGCCGCAACTGCTATCCACCTATGAGGATACGACAACGCGTACTGAATGGGCAGCCGCATATCGGGCGGAGACATTTGTGCAATCACCGATCCATCAATGAATTCGACCATCGAATGCACAAACGATTGTTGATGAATGACGACTTCGATTTGATCGGATTGTAAGTTGAACAACCAGCGCGCTTCAATGATCTCCAACGCCTTATTCATCATTGTTGCAGAATCAATCGTGATTTTTTGGCCCATCTCCCAAGTTGGATGTTGCAGCGCTTCTTCGGGAGTGACCACTGCAATTTCTTCTTGAGACTTCTCGCGAAATGGCCCGCCGCTGGATGTCAAAATAATTTTGGAAACTTCCTGCGCGCTCCCCGCCTGCATCGCCTGGAAAATGGCGCTATGTTCGCTATCGACAGGAAGCAGTTCTGCCCCGGTCTGCCTGGCTCGCTCGACAATAATCGGGCCTGCAACAACGAGCGTTTCTTTATTGGCAATCGCGAGCCGCTTGCCGGTATCGACAGCCGCGTAGGAACTTGCCAATCCAGCCGCCCCGACAATCGCTGCGATAACGGTATCGATATCACTTGCTCGGGCGGTTTGCGTTATTGCCTCTGCCCCAAATTGCAATTCTGTTTCCTGGGGGAACTGCGATGTATCAACTTCATCACGAAGACTTTCTTCTGCCAAAATCGCAACACGTGGCGAGAACTCTCTGCATATTTTCGCTAACTTGCGCCAGTCTCGATGAGCAGAAACAGCAACCACTTCCAAGCGATCCCGATGCGCGCGAACAACATCCAGAGAACTGGTCCCAATCGATCCGGTTGCACCAAGAATGGCGAGTTTGTTCATTGTGAGAAAGGCTTATTATTTTTGTAGTCAGTAGTCAGTAGTCAGTAGTCAGTAGTCAGTAGTCAGTAGTCAGTAGTCAGTAGTCAGTAGTCAGTAGTCAGTAGTCAGTAGTCAGTAGTCAGTAGTCAGTAGTCAGTAGGGGCCGCTATTGCGGACCACCGCACAAAATAGGGGGATCTACCTCCCATCGTGGTCCGCAGGTAGCGGACCCCACGCCAAAGCTGAATAGTTACTGATAAGGTACTAAATAGGAGAACCCAGCTATGTTGTACCTTGGAATTGATCAGCACGCCATCCTACAGCTTGACCTACTTTTCCTAACCCGGATAAACCGGAACTATCATTTATGACTCAGGGTAGCCCGACCACTTTTAGTGGTTGGGTGCCGTCAGGCACAAGATGAATGCGCCATGTGAGTTAGATTTAATTTGAGATTCCAATAATCTTGGAGACCACATGGCGCATTCGTCTTGTTGCTACGCAACCCCACCGCTAAAAGCGGATGGGCTACCCAATTATTTCAATATATCCTGCCACTTTTGCGCAGCATTTCATTGATATGATACTAACTGGACATCGCCAGGTTTAATTCTTGTCGTTACCGATATCGTAGATTGTTCAGGTGATCTTTTTTATCGAACAAATACGTCATCATCAAGATATTTGGGTCTCACTGCTCTGTAGTAATTTTTTATTTTCTTGTTTGGTTGCGGCTATCCCGCGATGGGATATCGCCACGTGAGAATGGTATAATCCTATCATGGATAAAAAAAGGTTCCAAAATGTTTTTTTCGATCAAGTTGTCGATCTGAAGACAATTCTGGATGTACTGGATCGCATTCCGGGATCGCTATTCATGATCAAGAATTTGGAATCCCGGTATGTTTATATGAGCAGCGAGTTACGCTCAGCGATTCATCTTGATGCCGGCTACGATGTCGTTGGTAAAACCGATTTCGATCTGTTCCCCAAAATTGTCGCAGAAACATTTCGGCAAAACGATTTGCTTGTCTTTCGCGAGGGACGTTCGTTGTTGAATGAAATTCATGCAACAGCATTATTCAGCGGTCCGACCCGCTGGTTCTTTTCCAGCAAGTATCCCCTTCACAACCAACGGGGAGAAATTATCGGACTGATCACGATCAATCATCCGTACGATCAGAAAAGAAGTGAAGACAGCGAGTTGAATCAACTGCTGCCCGCGATTGAGTACATGACCAAAAACTTTGAGGAGAAAATAACGATCGCCGAGTTGGCTGCTCTCTGCATTCTGTCTGAAAGTCACTTCATGCGAATTTTTAAACAAAGAATAAAAATGACCGCGTATGCTTTCCTGGAGCAAGTTCGCATGTATCATGCGATTGATGCGATTAAACAGAGTTCAGATTCCATTGCTGCTATCGCTCACCGCTGCGGTTTCTACGACCACAGTTCATTCATCAAACGCTTCAAAAAAACAACCGGCACCACACCATTGAAATTTCGGCAGAATTTCCTTGCCAGGCAAACTCCAGATTTACCTATCGTCTTGCCGGAATTGACGGAACAATAGTTACTCTTTGCGTAACGGACGGTAATCGGGGTGGCCTTTGGATGTGTACAGTCTGCGAGCTTTGCTGCGACCACCTTTCCAGATGTCGTATTGTGGATCTGCATATTTGTTGAAAAACTGGTTCAGTTTTTCCTGCATCTGTTTTTGAACTCCTGCATACTGCGGCTGCCCGAATAAATTGACTCGTTCGTACGGATCGTTTTTCATATCGTAAAATTCACTCGGTCCGGCAGGGTCGCGGCGTTCGACGTATTTCCAATTTTCAGATCGAGCAGATCGGCAACCTTCCATTTCGTAGAACATCGCAGTTTCCCAATCAATTTGTTTGCCTCGTAAAACATCTGCGTAACTGCGACCGGGAGAAACCGGTTTTTTCGGGATGCGATTTTTCAAACCGAGATAATCAAGCAGACTTGGCATAAAATCGTAATTCGAAACCATCTGATTGCTGGACCCTGGTTTGATACCAGCCGGGTGCCTGAAAATAAGCGGGACGTGCATCATCATATCGTGAGCCGAGTATGGCCGGGTATGATCCCCCATGCCGAAGAAGCCATTCTGTCCTCCCATCCAACCCTGGTCACCGGTGAAAATCACAATCGTATTTTCATCGAGGCCGTTTTTCTTGAGCGTTTCCATCACCGTCCCGACACCATCATCAACGCCGCTTACTTCGGCTGCGACTCGCCGAATACTGACAATATTATTGTGATACGCCTTGTTGTTGTATTGCCAGGGATGAATGTGGTCTCTGGGAAATGAAGGAATGAATTTATCGGAATAGTATTCCGCATGACGATTTTGTGCTTCGCGTAATAACAGCGGACTCAAACAGTACGGCCCGTTGTAAGAAAGAAACAGGAAGAAAGGTTTCTCGCCCGATTTATTTTGTTCGATAAAATTGACCGCGTGGTCTGTCCATAAGTCTGTCATATATTTCGGTGTTTTCTGAACCTTCCCATCAAGAATGACCGGGTCTTCATAAAAGTTAGACGTGCTGCCCCGCACCATTGTTGCCCAGTACGAAAAACCATCTTGTGGCGTCATGTTGGCTCCCAGGTGCCATTTGCCACTCAAGCCGCAAACGTAACCTTCGGAATGTAAGATGCCGGGAAGTGTTTCAAATTCTTTCAGTGCATAATACGCTTGGGGCCCCATCATATATTTGCCATCGAGGAAAGAATGCAAACCGTGCTGCGAGGGAATCAGTCCTGTCAGAAAAGTGGCGCGAGTCGGGGAGCAAACCGGGTTGCTGCTCATCGAACGCTTGAACAACATTCCCTCTTTGGCGAGCTTGTCGATGTGCGGCGTGCGGATATCTTTATTGCCGTAACAGCCCAGCGTCCACGCACCATGATTATCGGTCAGAATGAAAACAACATTCGGCTTTTTTGCAGAGGCACTTTTTGCCAGCAGGCTTGATTCAGCAATTAAGAATAACAGAACGGTTGTCAGACAAATAGAAATACGTAAACGGTTCATGTTGTTTTCCATTATCATCGAGAAGCGAATGACCTGTTGCGTGCAGGCAACAAGAATACCTAATTCATAAATCCAGATATCAATCCAAATCCAATCAGTAGAATGAGAATGATGGCGATCACCAAAAGTATTCCGCCGCTAAAGCGGTGCATATCCTCGCCTTTGGGCGTTAACCTCATCTCTTCAACGAGGTCAGGTTCCGGATCGATCCCCTCCACGTGAAGCGGGTCTTGTTCGAGGTTAAACTTAACACTCGGATGCTTCCCCGGAGTCACTTCATGCTTATGTTCGCCCTCTGGAATATTTTCACCGAAATGCTCATTCGATCCGGGATACGATCCCCCCAGTTTTTCACTCATCTTGGCCTCTCTTCTGATCGCGTTACTGTTATGAAAATAAGGATTCCTGATCAATCCAAAACGCTTTCATTCGACCTGTTTAGATTACAGGATTGACGAACAATAAAAAAGGCGAGAAGGTGTTCTCGTACCGTTTTATCCCTGCTGACCAGCTAAATTCCCGCAAAAAACAAGCATCGCTGAATAGTTATCGTTTAGTATCTTATTCAATGAAATCCTGCGCAAAACTGGCAGGATATTATTACCACGAAAAAGAAAAGTGTGAACCACGGAGTGGCTGTGTCAAAAGTCAAGGAAATAGTTTTGGTTTTGTGATCATTTTTCAACTTTCTTTGAGGTGAGCGTTCCATTTGGTATCGGTTTTGAGCATGGTGTTCAT
>JAJRTM010000760.1 GCA_024278285.1 Planctomycetota bacterium | reverse complement strand
TGATAGACAGAACCAAACCCGAGACTCATCAGACAAACCAGACAAAGTCCAGCCAGACGGATTCGCGAATACTGTGAAGTGATTAAAGATTGTGAAGACGAGTTCCAATAATATTCGAAGATGATTGAACCAGCAGCCAGGGTGAGCAGGCCCGCAGCAAGTACCATTGGTAAGCCAATCTGCAAGATGCTCCACCCTGCCAGCAGAACTCCACATAAAAAGCACCCAAGCAGGACAAAGCGGACACTCACCGAAAACGCTTGATGACCAGATTGGCTTTCTGTTTTATTTTTCTCCAACGTATTGAAAACACGTCCAAGAACAATTCCAATCGGCAGGAACAATGCAATAACGCCCATTTGCCGAAGTGAAATCGCGAGCAGTGTAGTAGAAACCGAAGCAGAAATCATCAAATAGAATCGAATCCAAAGTGGAAATGCCAGTAACGCCAGGCTAAGCCAGGCAGCCAGATGCAAAATCTTTAGTTTATGGTTTAATGAATGTGAACAAGCCAGCCCAAGCAGCACCGCTGCAACTGTTCCGTAAAACAGAAGAGTTGTTTCCGGCTGCAACTGAGACATCACCCGATACATCGCAGGAAGTAACCACCCTGCACAGAACGACAAAACACCAATAAAGAAAGGGGAAGAAACTGTATTCCCTTTTTCCTTTGAAGCAGAATGATTGGTACTTTCCTGCAATTTATTTGGGGAAGGAAGATAGCGACCCAGCAGTAACCGCAACGGTGTTTGGTGGGCAATAAATAGAATCAACAGGAACCCACTACAGATGGCAGCGGTTTGATAAACAGGGAAGAGAACATTCAGACTCCAGGTGAAAATCCATAATCCCAACGCAGCACCAAAATAAATGGCAGAAGGGATTTGCTCATCGGTGCCAACGCATTTTTTTTGTTTGCAAAGTTCTTCTTCCCGAGAAAAAAGAATAGCTGATTGTGAACAGACACGGATCGAAACAATCATCAAACTAAGCAACATACCATTAAGCACAACGGCAAGGCTCAATCCCCAGAAATAATTGTTTTGAAGCAGGTCCGTTACAAACAGGTCCCATTTCTCCCACCAGAAAACAGAGGTGGATGTTACAGCAAACAGAAAAAGAGAACAAAATTCCGGGGCTACTCGCTTCAATATTGGTCGTTTGATAATAAGAGCCAGTATCAAACCGCATCCCAGCGCAGCGATGCTCAACTGCGACAGTCCCCAGGTGACAACGAACAGATGCGTCCAGAACAAAGCAACGGCTGCGATCAAGCTTCCCTGTAAAACGGGAATCAGTTTCGCCGATTCTGTCCATTTCGACAAACAACGACCAAGCGATGCTTTGCAGAATTGCTGGGCTTCCAAAAGGAGAGGTTGCTGATTCTTCTGAGACGATTGCTTCCTGGCTTCCATGCCTGTTTCAATCCTGTTTACTTTTGGTTTAATAATAATCGCATCACATTTAGATCGCGGTGTTGTACTATATTGACTGGGGATGAGGCAATATGAAATCGTATGTCCAGCACTCTGTTATACTGTTTTATGAAAAAACAGGCGTATTGTCTCGTGAATGATGCGTGTTCATTTGAAAACTCCGGTTCTCGCCGTAGAATCAGAACAAAAAGTTCCCTCCTTAATGGATCAATCAGATAGGAAATCTCCGTGACCGCCAACTCTCTTTCTCCCGAGTTACAAACCTCTTGTGCAGCAGCTAAAGAAGATCTCGACCGACAAACTGTTGAAGCCGTGCAACTCCATTTTCATCCTGAACAGGGCGCACCGTTCTGGATCGAAAAAGCGAAAGGGTACGATTTCGATCCACTCAAAGATGTCAACTGTTTCGATGATCTCAAGAAATTCCCGCTGTTTGAAGACGATTGGCTGCGAGGCGGGCCGGTCAGGCGATTTCTTCCACAAAAATGGTGGGACAAGCCGACTTACGTTTTTGAAACCGGGGGCACAACCGGTGTCCCAAAAAGTCGCTGCGTGGTCGATGATTTTCGGATCGATTACGAGATGTTCAGCAAAACATTACCTGATGAATCATTCCCTCACGGTGCGAACTGGTTAATGCTTGGACCTTCGGGACCACGTCGTTTGCGGCTGGCGGTGGAACATCTTTGTCAAACGCGGGGCGGAATCTGCTTTTGTGTAGACCTCGATCCCCGCTGGGTGGTCAAGCTAATTAAAAAGGGAGATATCGAAGGAGCCAAGGCATACAGTGCGCATGTGATTGATCAAGCGATGACGGTCCTTTCAGCCGGCCACGAAATTCAGTGTATGTTCACAACGCCGAAATTGCTTGAAGCATTGGCCTTGCGTTTAATGGATGAACAGAGCAGTATCGCAGAAGCGGGCATCAAGGGGATTTTCTGTGGCGGGACCGAGTTCACGCAGCAGTGGTATCGCTTTGCTCGTGAAGAATTACTCGGACCAGATGTTTACATCACCCCCACGTATGGCAACACATTAATGGGTCTGGCGTGTGGGAAGCCGTTTATTCCGGAAGACAATTTCAAAATCACTTACTACGCACCGCAACCACGGGCGATTGTCGAAGTCGTTGATTTTGATGATCACACAAAAGTAGTCGATTACGATGCGACCGGTCGCGTCAAATTATATACGTTAACCGATGAATTATTTATTCCCGGTTTTCTGGAACGAGATGAAGGCGAGCGAGAACTGCCCCACGAAAAGTACCCGTGGGATGGCGTCTCCAACGTTCGCCCGTATCATATCTACGCCAAAACAACCACCGTGGGTGTTTATTGATTAAGCTACGCTTAGTATCACTCGAACAATTACTGTCTGGTTTTACATGTTTTTTTGGCCTTCAGCCAAGAAAATAGAACATCAAGGATACGACAGTTATTATTCGAGCGCCCCTTAG
>JAJRTM010000759.1 GCA_024278285.1 Planctomycetota bacterium | reverse complement strand
GAAGTAATCAAAGGGCATCTATACGACTTCCCGGAATACTACGATTTGGTTTTCGGATCAGACTGGGAAGAGGAGTTTGTTTTTCTGCAGGAGTGCTTCAAGCAATTATCGACACGTTCGGTGAAACGCATTTTTGAACCCGCGTGTGGCACCGGGCGTTTAATGTACAAATTAGCTGATGCTGGATTTGAGGTGGCTGGGAATGACCTGAATGAAAAAGCGGTCGATTTTTGTAACAAACGCCTGACTGACTTGAAGCACCCGGCTTCTGCTTTTGTGGGCGATATGGCTGATTTCACGGTAGAGAAAAAATTCGATGCCGCCTTCAATATGATCAACAGTTTCAGGCATTTGCAAACAGAACAAGAAGCTGTTAACCATTTCAAATGTATCGCACAGGCGGTGGAAGAAGGGGGGCTATTCATTCTGGGTTTACATTTGAACCCCGAAGATGCTGGCGATGACTACGAAGCCGAAGAAGAATGGTCTGCAAAAGAGGAAGGGCTGGAAGTCAAAACAAAATTATGGACGATGAACTACGATCCCCAAACCAGAATCGAGGAAATCGGTTTCCAGTACGATGTTTTCACGCCGGAAAAAGAATTTCGAATTGAAGATGTCACCATTTTTCGCTGCTACACACGAACAGATATGGAAAACCTGATTCAGAAATCGCCCGAATGGGAACTGGTCGATACCTACGATTTTTACTACGACATTGAAGATCCCATTGTGGTTGATGGAGATACCGAAGATGTCGTTTATGTCCTGCGGCGAAAATAGAGATGCTCTCAAAGAACCACGATAGAGACGAAAAGCACGAAAAAGAAGAAAATAGTTTAACGGCAAGCCGAAGGCGACTGCGCCAACAGGTTTGCGTGATAGGAACGTTTCGAACCGCGAATAGACGTGAATTTTAGCGAATCAATTTCAGTCATACCCGGTTATTTCTCTTCCACCAGCGTGATCACTTTTCCGGATTTTTCCAGGCTGGCGGTCAGTTTTTTGATCGTCCATTTTGTTTCGTTAAGAGTCGCTTTGACGAACAGACGAGCTGAGCCTTTGGGGCCGGAAATTGGGATCACGCAATCTGCATGCCCATGTTCCCCCGCATCTTTAATTTCAATCACGCCCTCGGCTACTAAGCCTCCTTCAATCGGGCTGCCCAATTCTTCGGCAATCGCTTCGTTTTCCCGGGCCAAATCAACCGACTGCTTATGAAGTGGATCCTTGCGGATCGTGTTCAGCCCGCTGATATAAGCCATCGCAAAGCAACCGCCACAAACTGAAACCATCAGCGTGAAAACAATCGGAAGCATCAGCAACTTGTGCTGGAACGCCCAATCCATAAAAGAAGGTTGACGGACAGGTGGGGTATTTTCAGACAATGATCAAACTCCGCTGTATGATGTTAATTCAGGATCGCCAACCGCGACTAAACTTATACAGTCGCCAATGTGGGACGCTTTTCACTTAAAGGAAACCGTAAGGAAACCGTTCGTTCAAGATGCGAATGCTAACATTTGCATCGCGGATATGCAAAAGCACGACCTGCAGCAGTTTCGGCAGAGTCTTAATAAAACTTATTTTTCTCTTGACGTCCGCGCATTGCCGTGGTAGTGTACTATCTGAATAGAACACTAGGTGTTTTTAATCTCTCATTAGTTTAGATCGTAGTCTCATGTTTCCTTCGATTGATCCACAAAATGGAATCCCGATATTCGAGCAGGTTTGCAGGCAAGTAAAGTACGCGATCGCGCAGGGCGCCTATCATTCCGGAGAGATGCTTCCTTCGGTGCGAGAGATGGCCCAGAAGATGGCGGTGAATCCGAACACCGTTTCGCGGTCTTATCGCGAATTGCAACGCGAAGAGATTATCGAAGCGATTCGTGGCACGGGCATGCAAATCACGCCGAATGCGACCGCCTTGTGTAAAAAAGAGCGGAAACGATTGATCCAAGAGAGAATATCATCCGTTCTGCAGGAAGCGCATGCGAGTCAGGTTTCGAAAAGCGATATTCTTGGCTGGCTTGAAAAGGAAGTGCAACGATTATGGAAATAGCAACAGTCGCGATGAATGTATATGTAGGTCAGGCGAGCCGGGTCAGTAATGACCCTGGTAATTTTCGAGTCTCAATTGTTTATTGTTAGTGTAACGACAAAGCTACCAGGGGGTTAACACCCCCGGCTCGCCAGCAATTTTTAATGAACGCGAATTATTAATAGCTAATAAAGGTAACAATAATGAGTGAATCTATCTTTGAATTGAAAAACGTCACCAAGCGTTTTCGTGATGTGACCGCGCTCGATGATGTTTCTTTCCAGGGGACCGCAGGTAAAGTGATTGCGATCCTTGGGGAGAATGGAGCAGGCAAAACGACGGCGATCAATGTGATGCTCGGGATGTTGAAGCCCGATTCCGGCAAGTCATCTGTACTGGGGATGAACAGCCAAACGCATGGGCTGGAAATACGTAAAATGGTCGGCTATGTCCCGGATAAACTCGCTTTTTATGACTGGATGACGGTCGATGAACTCGGCTGGTTCGCTTCCGGTTTCTATGCGGCTGGTTATCACAAACGATACAAATCGATCATGGCGAACTTTCACGTTCCGCTTGATAAAAAAGTGAAAACGTTATCGAAAGGGATGCAGGCGAAAGTTTCGCTCGCTCTTTCGCTGGCACACGAACCGAAGTTGCTCATTTTGGATGAACCAACTTCGGGGCTGGATCCGCTTGTTCGTCGGGAATTTCTGGAAAGCATGGTCGATGTCGCGGCTCAGAATCGAACCGTGTTGTTATCGAGTCATCAAATCAGTGAAGTTGAACGAGTCGCCGATATTGTTGTGATTATGATCAAAGGAAAAATTGTGATCCATGCTCCGTTGGAAGATCTCAAAAATTCTGCCTGCGATGTCGTGTTAACTGGCGAATCAATTTCGGTTTCTCACGATGCGATGCCGGGGCGTGTGGTGCATCAGGAAGTCAGCGGGCATCAACAGCAGTTAATGATTCTCGATGTCGATAAAAACGAACTCGCCGCTCACTTTAATCAACAGACAGAATTCAGTTACGAATTTCGACAATCATCGCTGGAAGAAATTCTGCTGCGGTTATTGAAAACATCACGCGACGAGGAAGTGAAACAAAATGTGTAGGGTTCGCAGGCGGGCTGTTTTACACCCCTTCAATAGTCCACACCGCGAACCCTGCACATCAAACAACCGGCGAAATATGACGTAGGATGGCGTGCTTGCACCCATCAAATACGGTTTCCATGATGTGAGATTGTGGACAGATTATAACGAATTCGACTTTTTCTTTTTATTGAATGCAACTCGGCACGCGAAGATGGGTGCAAGCACGCCATCCTACAAAATAACGAACTGTAAGATAAAAAGATTCCAGGCATCAAATCGGAACAGACAGAACCAGAATCAGTTGGGCATCACTATGAATCAGGAACTTCGGCAGATCATCTGGAAAGAGAGCTATCTCACCAAGCGGCTCGTTGCGGTGTTAATCGCGTTGGGAATGCTTGGCATTATCGGGTTTGCGTTTGAAGCGGATTCCGCAAATCGGATAAGTAGGATGCTGACATTTGCGAACGTCCTGACCATGGTTGTCGCGTTTGCGATTGGTGCGACCATGTTTGCGGGGGAAACCGAATACGATACTGATCGCTTACTTCAGCGTTTCGGCGTTTCGCCCGGTGCCATTTTGTTGGGGAAATTTCTGGTTGGTATTGTCGGGTTAATAGTCCTGTGGCTTAGTCTTGATATTTTCTCGATGTTGATGGACTTCTTCGTGAGAATTTCGTTGGGAAAATCGTTGCATTGGCCGACTATCGAACTGGATTTGTACAAAATTCTGGTTTGCCTTGGGCTTGCAGTGGAAGCGTTGTTATGTGGCGTGCTTTGTTCCTGCTGGTTCAAACGAGTGTTGACGGCTTTGGTTTGTGCCGTGGTCTTATTTTTCGTCAGTCTG
>JAJRTM010000758.1 GCA_024278285.1 Planctomycetota bacterium | reverse complement strand
GCGAAACTGACTCTCAGGCAGGTCTTCTGGCTTATGGATTAACCGATCTGCATCGCCTTATTTTCTGGAGTATCATTCATTCCAGAAAGTGGCATTGGATGCACTCGTCCCCACTTACAGCGGCGGCACCGCAACGGAATTTCACCGTTTTCCCTATTCTCCAGTCGCGATTACAAATCGGACTGACACCTGTATCAGCGTGGCACTATACCCGAAGAAAGAGAAAAAGCAAACGTTTGACAGATGCACGATAACAGTAGAAGAACCACTATTTCTCGATATTTTTCGGCGCCTGGGGCCAGGGCGTTTTTCCTTTGGGCCAGCTTTGGGGCTGTTTGCTGCGTGCTTGCTTGACTGCTTTGATTAACCAGGCGGGCGGATTTTTGTTTTCTTCCAGACCGTAAACATAAGGTAAAGCAGGCCGCATCAAAAGTGGTTTTTCTCCCAGGGGAGGACGCTCTTTATCGACTTTCATCAATCGGGCATACATTCGCTTAACCAGTTCGGGATGACTGGCAGCGATATCGTTCTTTTCGCCGGGGTCATTTTTGATGTCGTAAAGTTTCTGCCCCATCAGTTTATAATCCCCCTGGCGTATTGTCGGAATACGGACGCTACCTGTGACTTCAAAAATGATTTCCTGACGCGGACTTGGTTGGTTATGAAAGATCGCATCGCTCATGTCGAGACTGTCCAGTCGGCGTTCCTGTTTCAGTTTTCCTCCAGCCAGATTGACTAATGTCGCAAACAAATCAACCACGTGCATCATGCTGTTATTCGATGTCCCCGGTTTTAATTTTCCGGGCCATCGCATGATACAGGGAACTCGCACGCCCCCTTCGTAAGTCGTATTTTTCGTGCCACGAAAAGGCTTGTTGCTTTGTTCGGTTAATCCCCCGTTATCGTTTGTGCAAATGAGCAATGTGTTTTCACGGAATCCTTTTTTGTCGATCGCTTCAAGAATTCGCCCCACCGCATCGTCATAACATTTCAGTGCTGCATCGCGAGGGCTGAATTTTTCTGTATGCCGAGGGACTACGTCAATCGGACCATGCACCGCATTGAATGGAACATAAATGAAAAACGGTTTTTCTGCTGATTGTGATTCAATCACCCGTTCAAATTCAGCAGCAATTAAGTCGGTTGAATAACCTGCTTCCCGGATCGGTTTTTCGTTGCGGTGCCAATCGTAAACATGGAACGGGACGGGCGCATTATGCGGAATCATAAAAGTATTGTAGTCGATCCCCCAGGCGTAATGACCGTATTGATGATCAAAGCCCTGCCGCATCGGCAAGTGTTACTTGAGCCATTCCCCACAATGCCATTTCCCAATGATTGAAGTGAAATAGCCAGCTTCTCTGAGTGCCTCTGCAATGGTTCGTTCGTTTGTATCCAACGCATGAATACGTCGAGTCAGTTCGCCATCTTCATTCCTGGCTAATGTTAAGCCGAGTTTTTGCAGATAACTCGGCTTCCCAAAATCTTCTGATCGCCAATCGCTCCATGTGCGAAAAGCATAGCGACCAGTCAACAAGGCGGCTCGCGTTGGGGCACACACTGAATGCGTATAAAACTGCTTGAACTGCACCCCTTGAGCAGCCAGTTGATCCAGATTGGGCGTCAACTCTTTATTCCCACCATTAAATCCGGGTTGGCCGTACCCCATATCATCGGAGAGAATAAGCACGATATTGGGTCTGCTGTTTTTTTCGGTGGAGAATGCTATTTTCTGCGGGCATATCACCAGGCATAACGCACCGGTTGTCAGTATGAGGGTCGTTAATCTACGCAGTAAAGATGATCTTTGTGACGTTGCATCTGCTCGCATGAAGTCTACTTGATGGACTTGGATAATCGACGTTGTACTCTCTTCTATACGATCATTTATTTTACGAATTGCAAGAATGATGAGCATTTCTTTTTGGTCACGGTGATCAAAGAAAACAATTTGCAGCGGCAGACTTTTCAGTATCAGCACCGCAAACCATTGAGTCAAGTCACTGTATTACTAAATTATTAACGGTTATTTAATTTATGTCTCGTCGAAATTATGTTTTTGCAAAGAATTAATATGCGCACCGATTGTAACTTATTAACGTCAGTAGCACAGAACGTTTCCCGGATTCGTTTTCATTCCTCGCTGAACTTGGTAAATTAAAAGAGAAATAGCCCAATGAGCAACCCAGCACGGCTGGTTCATTCTAATAGCCGTAACCAAAATGGAACTTGAGAAATTTACGTAAAACGCAAAGAAAACTACCGTTAGTAAAACAGAAGTCCTTCAGTCCGTTTTCCATCAGGAATGACGATGACCAGTAAATCAGAATCTGAATTATCAGTGAAACAAGTCGGCTCTGTTGCAATTATTGGCGCCGGCCTGGCTGGGTTAAGTTGTGCAAAAGAACTGATGAGACGAGGGTATCGCGTTCACGTTTTTGAGAAATGTGAATTTGTTTCCGGAAGGATGGCGAGAATCCAACAACAACTAACCGAGGGAAAAGAGCCGCTTTGGTTTGATCATGGGGCGCAATACTTCACCGCTCGTTCCCCCGAATTTTCTCAGCAAGTTTATCAATGGGAAGATCAGCAAGTCGTCCAGGAATGGCACGGCCCTTTCGTTGCTTTAACAGATGGGATTTGTGGGCCAGCAATAGGCGACGATGTGCGTTACGTTGGCATCCCGGGGATGGATGCGTTATGCGTTAATCTGGCTCAACAGTGTTTTGAAGCAGGGAGTTTTGAAGCTGGGGATTTTGAGGCAGAGAACCGAAATGCAACGCTGACTCTCTCTGCAAATGTACTGCCGTTACAGCGAATAGAAAAAAGCTGGCAGGTTCGACACGAAAATCCTCAAACAGGAACCATCACCCAAGAAGAGGCACTGTTTGATGCGGTCGTTCTTGCGGTCCCCTCACCGTTGATTGGGTCGATATTGCCAGCTGATTCACCGTTGATTAAGCAGACGCAACCATTCAAAATGGGGCCATGCCTGGCGGTTCTGCTGGCGTTTGATGAATCTTTATCGCTTCCTTATGGCGGTGCCTTTGTGCAAGATTCACCTTTGCGATGGATTTCAAACAACAGTTCGATGCCCCAGCGTGAAGAACTGCCCGAGCGTTGGATTCTGCATCCTTCTTCAGAGTGGTCAGCCGAGCATTGGGAAGATTGCGACGAAAAAATCCTCGAACAAGTCTGTGCTGCCTTTGAAAAAGCAACCGCGAGCACTCTTCCTGAATCGCGATTTCAAGTTCTCTACCGCTGGGAAGATGCGCTGCCGCTGGAACCTGCTTCGCAAGGTTACTTTAGTGATGTAAAACAACGTGTTGTCATCGCAGGTGATTGGTGCACCGATGCCCGAGTGGAAGGAGCTTATTTGAGTGGCCTTAAAGCCGCCCGGCATCTGGCAGATGTGGTATTAAAAGACCAATAAATGTGATTTTGGTTTTCGCAACTTTTTCAGCAAGCCCAAACTGGGCGTAGCCGGAACCAAACAGGTTTCAGGCGAGCCGGGGGGGTTAACCCTGGGCCAATGGTGTCCGGGGATAGTTTTCTTTTGTAGGAATTTCTATTGGTTGTGTCATAATTGCATATTCGAGGGCAATGAATTGTTGGGTGATGTTTGGCAATTTGGTTGGAAATTCATGTTCTGAATTATTTTCGCGCAGCG
>JAJRTM010000757.1 GCA_024278285.1 Planctomycetota bacterium | reverse complement strand
GTAATGAATGGGCACGTCAGGGAATGGTTGAAGCTTTGAAAAGTGGAAACATTCTTTATCGAATGATGCTTGGGTACATGTTCTGGATGGCTTCAATGACCCCTGGCATGCGCTGGGGAATTATCATTGGCGCCTACTTTCTTTTTCGAGTTGCCAGCAAGTTGGCCGCAAATAATCCGGCCTTGCAGCCATTTATCTATCCGATTTTATTTTGCTACATCGTTTTTGCGTTGTCGTCATGGATTGCCGACCCGCTATTCAATTTGATGTTGAGATTTTCGTCAGCCGGGAAGTATATTCTGTCGGAGAAGGAACGGACCGAAACAAACTTGTTTGGCATTGTTGCCCTGCTAATGGTAATCTTTCCCGTCATCGGCCTTCTGCTTGGAAATATCGGCTGGGTCTTTGCAGGAGGGGCCATGTTTCTTAGCCTTGTTCCGCTTTCAGGCAGTTTCAATTGCAATCCAGGCTGGCCTAAATGGACAATGGGATTTTACACGGCTTCGCTCATTGTGGTCGCGTTATTCCTCAGTATCGGTGTGATCGCTTTTGAGATTTCGATCCCGCAAGAAAGCGTTTCGATGCTTGCTAACATGCTTATCTGGGGCTATATCGCTTCGTTCTGGGTTGCAAATATTCTGTCGGGAATAACTCCCCAAAAGTGATAATGGGATCCCTCTATTTTTTCTTGTAATCAGGAGTATGCTTTCGGCGGGATTGCGGGAAAGTTCCCCATTCGACAACGCCAATTTTGTCTGCATATTTTTGCCAGCGATAAACCAGGTCCAGCATCAATTTCGGTTTTTCTGCTGCCAGGTTGTGCAATTCACTGCGATCCTCTTTTAAGTTATACAACTCCCACGGCTGGTTTTGGCTGGCAACAATTTTCCAGTCTCCCGAACGTAACGCCAGGTTTCCCGTATGTTCCCAGAAGAGGAATTCGTGTTCTTTCGGTTTTTTATTGATGAATAAATCGGCAAAGCTTAAACCGGTTGGCGGGAGTGTTGGTTTATTTTGATAAGTCTTTGGATATTCAGCACCGGCAACATCCAGAATGGTTGGCAGTAGATCGATGACATGCCCGACATGTCCGGTTTGTCGATTCGGTTTTTGAATCCCGGCTGGCCAGTGAGCAATCAGCGGCGTTGAAATGCCTCCTTCGTAAGTCCACATTTTATGTTCTTTGAAAGGGGTATTGGATGCGTTCGACCAACTCACTTCCAGACAGCGATACGACTCCCGCGATCCCGGCGCAGCCCCCGGTTTGTTGCCATCCCCGCGCACAATGTATTCTGCAGAAGCGCCGTTATCTGAAAGGACAAAAATCAGCGTGTTCTCCATCGCGTCCATTTGTTTAAGTTGATCAACAATTCGACCGACGCCAACATCGATGCGGTAAATCATCGCGGCATGGGTTGCCATTCGTGCGTCCCATTCATCTATTTCTGATTCACTAAGAGTATCCCATTTGAGGGCAACCGGATCTTGCGGAGAAAGTTTACAGTTAAGTAATCCCGATGATCGCTGGCGAGCCAATCGCTGCCTGCGGATTTCGTCCCAACCGCGGCGATACTTCCCACGAAACCGGGCCACATCTTCAGCTAATGCGTGTAATGGAAAATGCGGTGCTGTGTGTGCCAGATACAGAAAAAACGGCTTGTCTGAATGTTGTGCAGAGTGTTCTTTCAAGCGTCTGATGGCCTGATTGGTGAACGCGGTTGTTACGTAATAATCAGGATTGTTGTTCCCCGGTCGTACAACTTTTTCGTGATCATCAAATAGCATTTTCGGATTGAAAAAGTTGTCTTGCCGAAACATGTAATAAGAATGGTCGTATCCTCTGGACAGCGGCCAGGTTTCGTTGTGCTTCGGGCCTCTGGAATTAAGATGCCATTTCCCAACATGATAACATTGATACCCACGCGGCTTGAGTAGTTCTGGAATCATGCGGGCAGATTGCGGAATGATCCCAGTATAAGCGCGCGGAGCATTGGGCCCCATGTTCATCGCCATCCCAACCTGATGCTGATACCGACCGGTCATCAAAGCGGCTCGTGTAGGCCAACAGCGAGCCGTGTTATAAAACTGAGAAAACCGCAAGCCGTTCTTCGCGAGCGCATCAATATGCGGCGTTTCAATCTCCCCGCCGTAGCATCCTAAATCAGAAAAGCCCATGTCATCCAGAAGAATAACAATGATGTTTGGCGCACTGTTTTTTTCGGCTGAAAATACTCTGTTTTGCGAACATATAACGAAAGACAGTATCCCGGCTACAAGAATCAGCCTTGCTGTTGAGTGATGTAAGGCTGGTGTTTCTGATTCAATAATAATTTGAGATGGCAATCCAATCATTTTAGATCATTTCTCTCTTTTGCTGTGTTTAATGACCGGGTGACAATTTCGTTATTTTTCCCCGTCAATTGCCTCTGCGATGTTCAGAACATGAGCTCGTACTCGTCGGTAAGCCGTGATTTGCCGATTATAGGCTGAGACGATTCTGGCATCCAGCCGATCATCGGGGCCTGCCACCAAAGCCTTGTCGATGATCTCATTCCCCAGTTTTTTAATATGCTTGGTAATGACAATACCTTGTGGGCGTGCATAGGTCAGAATCTCGTGTTTATGATTGCGATACGCCTCGGTGACAGTGATTAGATACTCTGCCACCATTTCGTGCAATTCGAGTATGCTGGCGTATTCATGTTCTGGAAACTTCAACTCCTTACGCTTCAACTTCCGGTACGATTTCATCACTGTGGCGATACTGTCACTGACCGATTCGTATTCGTCAGTCATGCGTAACTGTCTGCGGATTTCATCAGTCACGTCATGCGGGACATGTGCAGAAAGTAAGTTGGAAACAAACTCGACAATCTCGACTTGAGACTGGTCAAGGTGATTTTCAAGATCCAGGACTTCCTGCATCATCGTTTCATCGGGTTGCTTTTCAGTAAGTATTTTTTTCAGACAATCCATCATTTTGTTGCAACCATCAGCCATCGCAAGCAATTCGATACGTGATTGTTCAACTGCAATCACGGGCGTTTCCAGCATGCGAATATCGAGATTCGTTAAATGTGTTTCCTCTTTAACATTTTGTTTTTCCGGAACAAATCGCACCAATAGTTTGGCAAACTGACGGGCAAAAGGCAAAAACAGCAGCGTATTGGTCACGTTGAATAAGGTATGCGTGGTCGCGATCGCGGTTGTCATTGTAGTGGAGGATATTTCACCTGCAGCATCCCCCAATGTGATGTAACGGATCAGCATCAGATAAGACTGAAAAATGGCAGTGATCCACATCACGCCGATAAGATTAAACATGACATGAAAATAAGCCGCCCGCTTCGCATTGGTACTTGCTCCGAGTGATGCCAGCCAGGCTGTGATTGTTGTTCCGATATTTTCCCCCATCACCAGCGCCGCTGCAGTTTCAAATGGAATCACACCAATCTGTGACAGGCCAATTGTAATGCCCAGAGTGGCAGAGGATGATTGAACGATAAAAGTTAAAATGCACCCAACAGCAGCACACTGCAAAACACCAAGATAGGTGGAGGCATCAAACTTTTCGAACCAGGCTTCAAATTCGGGAAGTACCTTGATGACAGAAAATCCGTCTTTCATTAATTCCAGGCCCAAAAAAACCATTCCCAGCCCCATTGCTGCCATTGCAAAATATCGCAGACGTTCTCGCTTGGAAAACAGGTAAATAAAGGCAGCAACGCCCACGATGGGAAGTCCATATTTTCCAATTTTCAGCACAAGTATCCAGCCGGTAATCGTTGTGCCGATATTGGCACCCATGATCACCCCAATACCTTGCGTCAGTGTCATAAATCCACTGTTAACAAAGCCGACAACCATCACCGTTGTGATCGAACTGGATTGCACAAACATGGTGACCAACGCGCCAATCCCGGTTGCCATCAATCGATTGTTCGTGACGACACTAATCATACGACGCAAGCTGTTTCCTGCCACAGACTGCAAGCCTTCGGACAGGTACTTCATCCCCAGCAGAAATATCCCCAAACCGCCGATGACTGTCAAAACCAGCTTCCAGTAATCAGGCTGCCAGACTTCGCACTTGAATTTTGTGTGAACGCATTGAGTC
>JAJRTM010000756.1 GCA_024278285.1 Planctomycetota bacterium | reverse complement strand
TCAACTTTCCTTTTGTTTTAGGCAGCCATATTTGGATGAATATTGACGGTTCAATCAGGGGACGTCAGACGATTCATTCAGTGTGGATTAAAAAGTTGCGTTGCAACTATTTTATCATGTACCCTTTTGTTCTATGAAAAACGACACAACACCTGCGACAAAATCAGACATCAAATCCATGAACGAGAAAATTCAGTACCTTATCGATGCAGTGAGTAACCTGTATAAAGCAAATAAGGACTGGAAAAATGAGGTCATTGACTCCATGAAGGATTCGAAAGATGAAATCACTCGACATTTTGATGTGGTTGCTGAAGACATTCGACATGATCTTGAAGGTGCAAATCGTGATGAGATTAAGGGATTGAAAGATTCCAAAACCGATCACGAACAACGGATTGTACACCTCGAAAAGCGTGTTGGAATAGCAGTGTAACATCGTTTAGAAGCCCGACCCCTGACGGGCTTCTTTTCAAGAACAAAAGGCGAAGCCAGGCGTCACTGATGGAGTCCCCCTTTGAGGAAGACCAATCAGCAATCACTGGCTGAAATTAGACATTTTTCGAGACAGGCAGACCTTTCCTGTACTGTTCTCAATCATTTTTATTGAAATTCAATCTAACCATTTCGGGAAAGGTCCGAACCATGAACATCAATATCTCTGAGCATCACACCTCAGAAACCTGTACCTGGTGTGAAAAATCAAAAGAATGCGTGACCGCTGATTTTAACGATGCATTCATCGGCAAAGCCGCCATGTGCTGGAATTGTCTTCAAAAAGCAGTCAAAGTCAGTAGCCGCAAAGAAACTGATGAAACATCGGGTCATAACAGAAAACCAACAGACTAATGAAGCCACCACACGTCTTTTCAATTGCAATGCACACAGGGATGCTGCGTTTTGATTTGTAACGGTTTGGTGATTTTTTGATTTTGATTCGATCTGCATCGTGCAGATTGGCAAATTTCCGTTCCCCCTTTTTTATGGACAAGCACATTTCTATAAAACCTCTCCAGATTCTGTTGAGGTTGATGAAACGAGCCTGCAAATGGTCGGCTCGATGCTTTCGTCGTCTTGGAAAATTGGTTTATGTCGAAATGTTGAAACCGCCGCGTCGATACATTCGCCCTTCCAGCACTCCTGGACCGGCTTATGATTTGATTGTCAGCGGGATCACGTTAATTCTTGGCATTGCCTACTTTGTGACATGACGAGCAAGGATGCACGGGAGTCGCCCCTGTCGGCTCCCATACTCCCCTCTTTTGAGGATCACTTCGTGGTTTAATGAAGAGGTACTGCACGCGACGGTTGAATATAAATTTGCGAAAATCGTTCTTCGCGAGCACAAACCGGCGAATGCCGGCCAGGCGTCACTGATGGAGTCACCCTTTGAGGCAGACCAATCAGCGATCACTGGCTGTATTTAAGATTCGTTTATTGAATCAACCTTTCTGATCTGGATTCCACCTCTCGGAACCTCCAGACAACCCTTTTGGAAAACGACACGATCTCCTTGCGCACTTCGCAAAATCGTGTCATTCTCGCCCACTGCCTGCATGTTGCAGTCAGGAATGCGAATCTGAGGGATAGCACAAACTCACTATCGAGAAGCATCCCACAACTGTTCATTCCACAGAAAGGTTGAACTCATGGCTAAAAAAAGAAGCAACAACAACCCCCCAGAAAAAGTCTTCCGTATCGGTTACGTCAGTGCATCCGTGTTCGGACACGAAATCGAAACCGACGAAGGCCCGATCACAATCCGCAGCGTCAACGTGCAAAAGCGTTACAAGGATGAAGAGGAGAAAGTGAAATACACCTCCTCATTCAACCTCGCAGAACTGCCCCAAGCAGTCCGCGCCTTGCAACTTGCCCAAAGCTATGTCGAACGATGCGAAGCGGAAATCGTTCTGGAATGATGTCCTGAAAGATTCGTTCTCATGACAGCGGTTCACTCCGAACCGCTGTCATTTTCAGCCAACAAAAAACTTTTATGAGGGATACACAAGATGAGAACTCAGGAACCACTTTTAATCCCAGCAGAGCAACTGGCAGAAATGCTTCAAATATCCACACGGACATTATGGCGTTTACTCTCATCAGGAAAATTGATCACTCCCATCCACATCGGCGGCAGCACCCGCTGGCGACTCGATCAAGTCCACAAATGGATTGACGAGGGTTGCCCTGAACCAATGACCGACGAACAATAATTTTAAACCGCAACTTCAACTTCAAAAACTAATCGCAAAGGGATTTTCCAATGGCATCCATCTTCAAACTCGGTCGAGACAAGAAAAAACGACACGCCTGCTGGTACATCGGCTATACCGACCACACAGGCAAACGTCGAACCAAGAAGGGATTTACGGATAAATCACTCACAGAACAACTCGCAGCCCGGCTCGAAAACGAAGCGATGCTTCGTAAAATGGGCATGATTGACCCGAAACAGGAACAGAATGCCGAAAAGAAAAACTCTTCCGTTGAAGAACACCTTGAAGCGTACCGAAAAAGCATGGTCGGCAGAGGTTGCACCAAAGACCATATTCGGATTTCCAACAACCAAATTAAACGGATTCTCAAGGCAGGTCAGACGAAGACATTAGGGCAGATTGATGCAGCCAAAGTTGAATCTTACCTCAATGATCTTCGATCCAGCGGGAAAATTGGCTCCAGCACTTTCAATCAATACCTGCATTCGATCAACGCTTTTTGCAATTGGCTCGTTAAAAGAGACTGGCTCGAACGCAATCCGCTGTTCAGTCTTTCTCTGTTGAATGCCAAAACAGACATTAGGCGTCGTCGAAGAGCATTAACGCCAAGCGAAATGGAAAAGTTGATCAAATCTGCCCAAACCAGTGATGTGGTGATCAATAAATATACCGGAGAACAAAGAGCACGCTGCTATCTTTTTTCCTATTATACAGGCATCAGACGCAAAGAAATGACCAGTTTGACACCGCAAAGCTTTGATCTGGATAGTACCCCACCAACCGTCAGGATTGAAGCCACCTATTCAAAGCACCGAAAAGCAGATGTGCTTCCACTGCATCCAGAACTTGTTTCTCTGTTGAAAGATTGGACAAAAGAGCTCAACTCAGACGAATTCCTTTTCCCAGATTTAGATCGTAAAGCGACAGGGATGATGGTTCGTAAAGATTTGGAGCGAGCAGGAATCCCCTATAAAGACGAGAAAGGGCGCGTCGCAGACTTCCATGCAGCAGGCCGTCACTCTTATATTACACAGTTAATACGAAGCGGAGCATCCGTTGTGGAAGCCAAGGAACTCGCCCGTCATGCGGACGTTCGCATGACCATGCGTTACACGCACATCGGCATCGACGACCAGGCAAAAGCTCTCGCTTCATTACCAACACCAAAAGTAATCAAGAACAAAAACACGTGTCAGCACATTGTCAGCATTCCAACCGACATGGGACCACATCAGCTAACATCCCCTGACACGAAAACAACACCAAAGCACCCTACAGTAAAAAAGCCCAAACCCTGCAATAGCAGGGTATCTAACACCAACTGTCACAAGAAATCATCCTCCGACACAAAAACTAAAAAATTACACGCACAGAGACGCACCCTAC
>JAJRTM010000755.1 GCA_024278285.1 Planctomycetota bacterium | reverse complement strand
GGAAATTCGCGGGGCAGGAAATATTTTAGGGACGCAGCAAAGCGGACACATTTCGCTTGTCGGCTACGAATTGTATTGCCATTTGTTGGATAACGCGGTTCGACAACAGAAAAAACAGCCGCTGCGGGAACATCCGCATGTCAACATCGACATGCCCATAACTGCTTACCTGCCAAGTGATTACATCCCGCCCGGTCGCCATAAAATGGAAGTTTATCGCAAACTTTCTGCAGTCGGGGATCGCGGACAGCTCAGCGACCTGGAAGAGGAATTGAAAGATCGATTCGGCAATCTGCCCGAGCCAGTTCAAAAATTGATCCAACTGAAAGAATTACAAATTGAAGCGAGGCGATTATCAATCAATCAAATTCGTATTGAAGGAAAGTTTCTTGTGCTTTCCGGGACAAACCCACAATCGTTGAAAATCCATAACGAGTTATCACCAGAGGACTTACGGCTGGTTGATCCTCATACGATTTACGCACCGTTCCCGGAAGGGTTGTTGGAGATCACGCCTGAATCGGATCCGATTCTGCTTTCGTTTATGAAATCTGTGTTGCGGTCCGATTACGATACCGCTTATAACCCGCGCCCTTCCTGAATCGTATAGCCGAGATTCGCTGTTTGAGTTATAACTTGTCCTTTCCAACGTGATGCTCCTTGCATCACAATCGTAACTCAATAAAACAGGCAAAACTCGATACCTTTCAGACAATTCCATTCTGAAACAAATCTTTTCGTGAAACCAGTTCTGCTATGCACATGGCCCCTTTATCGAATTGGAAAATGAACCGGGCAGTCGCCTTGCGTGGAAAATATCCATGTGCCGGACTGCTGTTCGGGCTGATGTTTTTCTGTTCGATGTTGATGTTGAATGGGTGCCAGCAGGTGAAGGAACAGTTCGGACGGGTGCGACCCAATAACCCGGTTGTGGGCCCTGCCCCGCCTCGCTTATCGGTTGCTGAAAATACACAAGATACGCTTGGTTATGCACAAATCAGCAAAGACGCAACCGTTGCCAGCGGGGTGTTGCTTGCCTCTCACGATGCCAGTGGAGAATTGAAGCAGATTCCTGATGCCCAGGTTATTGCGATGGTAAATGGCGAGCCCATTTTAGCGGGCGATATTTTTGGACCTTACACAAAACAAATGGAGTTGATGAAAAAGCAACTCCCTGCAGACCAGTTTGCACTCGCTCAACGGGAATTGCTCAAGCGGGATCTGCCCGATACGATTGAACGGACCTTACTGGCCCATGCGTTGAAGACGACGCTGAAGCAAGAGCAGGTCGATCAACTGGATACCATTTTGGATAACGCGTTCAAGGAACATATTGCCAGGCTGCTGGTGAAAACAAAAACAGCCAGTGCGCGAGAGTTAGACCTGAAGTTGCAAAAAGATGGAACGTCTCTGGAGCAGTTAAGAAAAACCTTTGGCGTTCAGCAATTAGCCATGCAGTATCTGTCGAGTGAATCGGAAGTGCATGTACAACTGGGACGAGTCGATCTGTTGAAGTTCTACAATGAAAACATCGAAAAGTTTACTCATCCTGCCCAGGTAGAATGGCAGGAAATTCGTGTTTCGTTTGATCAAAATAATGGGCGTAGCGGTGCGATTGAGAAGCTCAATCGGGCGGTCACAGAATTACAGCAAGACAAAGATTTCGCTGAGGTTGCCCGTGAATTTTCCGATGGGGCGACCGCAAGTAACGGCGGAATGTGGGAATGGACCAGACAGGGAAGCCTGGCGGATAAAAAAATCGAGCAGCTTCTGTTTAGCATGAAAAAAGGGCAGATATCAACCGTTCTGGAATCGCCTGGTTATTTTCAGATTCTAAAAGTGACGGACCTCAAAGAGGCCAAGGTGACTCCGTTTGAACAAGTACAGCAGAACATCAAAGGTGAAATTGTCAAAAAGAAACGAACAGAGAAAACAGGCCAGGTTGTCGCAAAACTGAAAGCGACCGCTGATATTGAAACAATTTTTGATAACGACCCAGAGTTAAAAAAAGTCATGCGTGATTTCGGAAAGTTTAATAAATAGGTACGCTTTTTTGTCAAACATTCCAGAATAGACTTCAGTTCAATGTAGAAAAATACCGATTTTGACTAAGGAAAGATTTCTTCTTTCCTCATATCCTACCTGAATTGATCATCACGCCTGACCGGCATTCCTTATCGATCAAGTCAAAAAACCTTTCGAATACAGATAAAACCTCTTCTACAGAGGTGATTGTAAAAAGAACACGAATTCATTCAAAACGTCACGATTTATTCAAGTCTTGACGCAAGCGAGTCATTTCGAGTAAATCCCACCTCAAGTAAATAAACAAATCACATCTAACTGGTTTTGCAGGGACGACTTTCCATAAGTTGGACAGGCAAAGCAAACATTTCCCCTGACTGTTAAATGCAGCGTGGATTTTCAGATCTGCATTGTAAAACCGTTCTGGTTTTGCGTCTGCGTTTAACTCCCCCACACTTTCTCTTCGTAAGAAGATCATCATGAAATCGAATACTGAGAATTCGACCGGCCTGAAGGAGGATAGTAAATTGACCAAAGTCATTGGACTTATGGCGTGTGTCACGGTGGCAACAGCATCATTATGGCTGTTCAACATGAGCCAGGCACAGGACCAAACACTTCCCGAGGTAACCCCTTGGGCAGATCAATCTTCCACTCAGAACCAGATCGAGCCGGGTGGCAAAATGCCAGACCCGTTCGCGGGAACTCGAAACGGTTTCCAGCCTGCTGGTTCTGGCAACAATGCCGGCAATCAGTCGGTTGTCAGGCAGCGAGTTCAAAATGAACTGCTGCAGGCCATGCAAGCCAAGCAGGAGGGCAAGAGTGATGAAGCTCGCCGGCGTGCCACTGCGGCTCGCGATCTGGCTCGCCGATTCAAAATTGTCTTCTCCGATTCAGACAGCGAATTGATAGCTGAGTTGGTGGCTCCGTCTCCACAGGCGGCTCCCCAAAACCAGCAGGACAAAACGCAGTATGCACAGTATCTGGTGCGAACCGCACGGGATCTGTTAAAAAAGGGGGACGAGAAATCTGCTCTCAAAAAAGCAAAACAGGCTCAAGAGTTGCAAGTTGCTTATGGGCCGTTTGATGATCGTCCCGAGCATGTCCTGGCAGATATTGCCCGGCTGCAAACGACGCAGCATCAACAGTTGCCCGCAGGATTTGGTTCCGGTCCGTTTGCTCAGAAGCAGACCGAATCAATGCAGGCTGCTCCAGCCGTTGCTTCCGCAGCAGCTCCTTCACCAATTCCACAAACGCCAGTTGTGCAAACACCTGTTGTTGATACCAAAGCTCTTTCTCGGAACCTCCTCACTCAGGCAGAGCAAGCAATTCAGCAAGGTCGGTTTAATGAAGCTCGTAAACTGGCCCATCGCGCCAGTGAATTACCAGTTGTCTACAATCTTTTCGATAAACGCCCCGAGCAGATCGTTGCGATGATCGAGCAGGCGTCGAATTCTCGAATGATTGTCAAGCAGGCACCGAAAACTCAGATTCGGTCCTCACAACCTGTTGCTGTGCAAATTCCTCGCGAAAATGTCGCTCCAGCAAAAGCAAGCGGTCGAGCAAAAGCACTTCAATTATTAAGCGATGCACGCCAGGCATCAGCTCAGGGAAATCTTGAACTGGCTCGTACAAAAGTGGCGCAGGCTCAACAGTTTGATGTCGCTTACACGTTGTTCGATGATCGTCCAGAGTTAATCGTTGCGGAAATTGCTGCAATTGAAAAACAACAGATGCTCGCTCAGAACAATTCAAGCAGTAATCCGATTCAGGTTCCAAACAGCCCCTGGGCAGAGAAATCGAATCCTGTAAATACATCTCCTGTCGATGTGACACCTGTCGCTGGAACAAATCCAACAGGAAAAAATGTTGTTACAGCTAACGTAGGAAACAGTAATATTTCCGGTACGGAAGCTTACAACGAAGGGATCGCACAATGGCGAAATGGAAAACGGGAAGCGGCCCGCCAGGCGTTCCTGGTTGCCTTCCAGAATCAGGAAGACCTTTCACCAAATCAGAAACAACAACTGCAGGATTTCCTGCGAGAACTTTCTGTGAAACGTTCTGACAAAATCCAAATGGTCAGCAATCAGGTTGATGGCGGTAACACAAGCGAACCGGGCAGCCGGATTGATGTGGTGCGTCAACAACAATCGGTTGAATATGATCGTTTGCGAAGTGAAACCTTCAACGCGATTTATCAGGCAGAACGGTTACGCGAAACGGAAACGCTCAAAGCATTACAGTTAATTGATTCAGCCATGACAACATTGGCAGAATCAAATCTCACGACCGAAGCAACCGATGCACTTTCTTCACAACTGCGACGTTCACGTGCTTCGATTGAAAAGTTCAAGACTCAGCGAGAACCAATGATCGCGCTGCAAAGACGTAACGATGAAGTGCTTGGACAGATTGAACAGGAACGCAAGCTCAAAATTCGGATCGAACAAGATCTTGCAGAAATGAGTAATGACTTCAATCGATTGATGAAAGAAAAACGATTTGCTGAAGCAGAAGTTCTTGGGAAACGAGCCAAAGAACTCGCTCCGGAAGAACCTGTTGCAGAAATGATGTACTGGAAAGCGAAATTCGCTGGTCGAATCGCCAGATCGGATGCGATTGAATCTGGTCAGGAAGAAAGCTTTGTCAATACGCTGCTTAATGTGGATGAAGGGATGATTAATCCTGTTATTGACAGCCCGATCAAATTCCCGGATGCCAAGGAATGGGCCGCGTTGACAAAAAGAAGAAAAAAGTTTGGTGCAGCCAGTAATCGTCAACGAACTGTGGATGAACTCGAAATCATCGATAGCCTTTCACAGCCAATTTCTCTCCACTTCGATAACGAACCTCTTTCAGAAGTCTTCGTACAAATTTCAGCCATGGCAGATATCCGTATCTGGCTCGATGAACAGGGCTTGGACGAAGTCGGTGCCAGCAGTAATACACCTGTCACAATGCACCTGGACGGAATTAAACTGAAAAGTGCAATGAAGTTGTTACTCGAACCTTATGGTCTTGACTACAACATTGATGACGATGTGTTGAAAGTTACCAGTTCTTTAAGATTACAGGGGGAATTAGTTCCTCAAGTTTACTCAGTCGCTGACTTGGTCGTTCCATTACCTGTGATGGC
>JAJRTM010000754.1 GCA_024278285.1 Planctomycetota bacterium | reverse complement strand
TCAAACACAGAAATGTAACACTCCGAACGACCACGATAAAGCGTTGTGCTGTTCTCTTCATAAAGGTGGAAGTCGTTCATATCGATATAAATGACGTAGTTGCAATCAAGAGCCTTTCCGATCTCTTCGGCTTTGTCCCAATCGGGATTTGCATTGAGCCAGGCTTTTACCTGATCGGGATTGACCACTTTAATTTCGTGTTCAACCAACCGATAGGCGACATACTTGGAAAGTTCGTGATCGATTTTGGGGAAGTCCCATTTTAATTCTGTCGGTGCGAACGCAACAACACAAACAGAAATTTCTTTTTCGGACATCGATTGATTGGTCATCACATCGAAATCTGGTTCGATACTCGGCGGTCCACCGATGAGGTACCCCAGTAGGATCGCGTAATTGCAGCCCGTCATGGTGATGCAAAGTGCTGTCATCATAATAAAGGCTGCGAACCGAATCGAGAGCCGAGTCGCTTTTCCAAAATACATTATATCGTTTCCTGTAAAGGAATCATTCATTGAAGGAGCACAGACATTTTTTTATCCGTGTATAATCATTTAAGCTGGAAAAGGACATTCCTGGCTTTTCTGGTTTTACTAATCGACAGCTTCGGCTGAGCGATAGTCGTAAAATAATCGAGCCAGTTCGTTAGAAATGCGTTTGGTGAATTTCTCTGCGAAGGCTCGTTGAGACATGCTATCTGAAGAAATCGGGTAGTGATTCGGGTAAGTCGACGTATATTCATGTTCGAATACAAGGAACGCTCCTCGTTGCCCGCCCACTTCACGCACGGCGTAAACTTTAACCTGCCCGTGGGCTTTGCCTCGGTAGAAACCGATGCTGTTTTCTTCCTTGTACGAAATCGAATCGAGATCGAAATGGATGATATAATCGGCTTCGAATTCTTGTGCAATTTCTGAAGGATCTTCCCAGAGACCACCGATTCGACCGAGCCAGCCATCAACTTTGCTGGGGCTGATACATCGAATTTCTTTACGGCGGAAACGCCGATAAACGCCTTCGGTGATATCACGATCAACAGCCGAGTTTTCCAAGCGAAGAAATTCGGGCGTGGTGCTGACAATCAGAACTGTTTTTTCGTCTTCAATTATATCGACACCAGTACGTTGTCGAAACAGGGAAGGAACTTTGGGATCCCCCATCAGAACCTTGCTCGCCATCACCATCAACGAACAGCCCGGCTGTGTCATCAGCAAACAGGCAAAAACAGAAATCGTTAATAAGCTGCGAAAAAACAAAGTACGCCCCACTGAACAACGGCGATCAAAAAGTAAAGGCAACCTAAAACGGTAGCCCAATAGAGGGGATTTTTGATCCAAACAATGCGATTCCACAGACTGATTGCCGCTGTCCAGGGAATGAGCAGAGCGCAAATGGTTGCCAGATACAGACCGGCAAGATTCGCCTGGGCAGATTTGAGAATCTCTCCGCGAACAAACCAGCAAAAGCTGGTTGTCATCCCGCAACTTGGGCAGGGAATTCCGAACAGAACTTGAATCGAGCACGGAGGTAAACCTAATTGTTGATGGGTTCCGTAGCCGCGAGGTGAAGGACTCAGATTTGCTGCCAGCAGAAAACCGGCAATCAAAAATAGACACAACGCGATTGAGGAAATACGAATGGAAAGTGAAAGTTGTGGTTCTGCATTGGTGGAAGGAAGTGATGTTGCAGAACCGGTAGGAGTGGGAGTTATATCGCTGGAGCCTGATTGTGGCAAAGATATTTCCAAGTCTCTCGTTTCGGGGAATCCCTGTGTCATATTTACATTAATAATTGCTCAAACAAGCCGGGGAGATTTTCACCGGCTTGCCTGTTTGGACGCAATTTCTATTCTTTCTCTGGAGACTTGGCAGGTTTTTCCGTACTCGTTTTTTCTTCGGTTGCTTTCTTCGCTACTGGCTTAGGCTCTGCCTTTGGTTTGGCTTCTGCCTTTGGTTTATCCGATGTTTTTTCAGTAGCTTTAACTTCTGGTTTCTCTTTTTCAGTTTTAGCGGGAGCTTCTTTGGGATCTTCCTTCTTGTCGTCTCCCGTTTTAATCTCCGGGAGTTTCAATTTTGTTTTTGGTTGCGCTGGCGCTAGAGGTGCCAGGTTTGGTTGTTTCAATTCAGGAAGTTTTGATTCTGCCCCTGGAGACTTCGAAGTTCCACCAACCGTTGGCAGTCCGCTGGTATCTCCCTTCGTTTCCTTCATGCGATCCACAACAAGATCTGTGATATTGATTGCGGTATCGAAGGCGATCAAGCTGGGATTTTCGATGATGACGACGGAATAGCCATGCTCTTTGGCAATTTCGAGTGAAATGGGGCTGACTAACTCTCGAAATTTGTTGGCCAGTTCCTGCTGAAAACGCATCAGGTTTTGTCGCGATTTTTCCTGTGCCTGCAACGACTGACTTTTAAGATCCTGAAAAATACGACTTAATTGCCTGGTTTGTTCTTCGTTTGGTTTCTCGCCAAACTCTTTCTGTTTTTCTTTCCAGGCGGCTTCAATTTTTGCCTGTAATTCAGAAAGCCCTTCATTCAACTGCTTGTTACGTTCCTGAACCGCCTTTTGCATGCTCAGGTCTGC
>JAJRTM010000753.1 GCA_024278285.1 Planctomycetota bacterium | reverse complement strand
TCAGTTTGGGATCCAATTAATGTGCCGAAGCCAATCTTCGCATCGATTCGGCCAACTGGCAATGGGAAGAGATTTGTCGGAACGCAATCCGTAGCCATGCCTTCCCGCATCATAAATGTGGAGCTCTGAAGCAACTCCGGCTCGCTTCAAGGCAGACATCATTTTCAAGCTACTGTGCATTGTCACTGGATCGTTAAAAGCATGGACAAGGAACATGCGGGGCGATTTTGAAGTTACTTTGACAAGATCTTTCAACGCTGTTTCTTCTTTGTTGACGAGATATGCCGGATAGATCAGCACGGCGATATCTGGAACGTAGGAATGATTATCTGTTTCATCACGGGGTTCGTATTTACGATTTTCAGCTAACGCAGACAAAGCGGCTGTCATCCCGCCGGCTGAAAAACCGAGGACGCCAATTCGCTTTCTGTTTATGTTCCACTTTGTTGCGTGTTGCCGAACCAGGCTGATGGCGCGCTGAGTATCTTGAACCGGCATCAACCAGTTCTGCTGTTGATCTCGCGTTGGAGTTCGATACTTCACAACAATCCCGGTTATTCCTAAACCGTTGAGCCACTTTGCAACTTCGGTTCCTTCCAGATCCCATGCCAGTATATTAAATCCCCCGCCCGGACAAATAACAATTGCAGACCCGTTTCGTTTTTCTTCCGGCGGTAGAAAAACATGGATTTCCGGCGAAGAGACATTTGCCAATTTGATAATTTTTCGCCCTCCAACCAGACGGTCCGTTGGTTTATTGATATCTTTTTCTTCCCCAGATAATTTCATTTTTCCTGGAGCATCTGCAGGCCAGAGTTTAAGAACTTCCGCCGCAGAAAGTTGTTGCGTCATAACAAATACAAAAGTTAACAACAAAGAGAGACTTTTCATTGACATTAAAACAAGTTCCTTAACTTGGAGTGTATTGTATGGTTGCAGTTGACTAGAAAACAGCAATCCGAAAGAGGTTATTATCAATGAAATGCTGTGAAAAAGTGGCAGGATATTTTGAAATAACTGGGTAGCCCATCCGCTTTTAGCGGTTGGGTTGCGTAGCAACAAGAGGTTCTCGCCATGTGGCTTGCTTTATATTGGAAGTTTCAATGATATTGAACGCACAACATGGCGCGAGCATCTTGTGCCTGGCGGCACTCAACCACTGAAGTGGTCGGGCTACCCTCATCATAAGTTTTTGGTTGCAGCTATGCCGGGTTAGGGGATTTCTACGGTGAAAAATTGGTTGTACAGGAACGGTAAAGATCAGCTACTCGGCGGACAGTTTGGTCTATCCGAAAGTTTTTCCTGACATGTTCCTTTCCTGCTTCTCCTATTTTGCGAGCCAATTCTGGTTCCTTCAACAATAACAAAAGTTTCTCGGCAATTGCATCACTATTTGAAGGAGGAATCAACAGGCCGTTTTCGTTATTGGTGATCGCACTGAAAACACCTCCAACGCGACTGGCAATCACAGGGCGACCACAGGCCATCGCCTCCAGCATGATGGTCCCCAGTCCTTGTTGTAATGAAGGTAAGCAGAAAATATCCATCGCTCGTAATGATTCATGGAATCCATACAGGTTGGAAACAAAGGTGACCTGTTTTTCAATTCCGAGAGAGCGAACAAGCTGCCTGAGCCGGTGCTCTTCCGGGCCCGATCCTGCCACAAGAAATTCTAATTCAGGATAAACTTTAAGAACATCATGGGCGGCGTGAAGGAAAAAAGAAACTCCTTTAATCTGCTCCAGAGGTCCAGCCGTTCCAATGACAGGGGTGCAATTTGAAGCAAGTACAGGACGGATTTTTTCATCGGGCACTTGTTCAACGCCGCTATGTATGACTGCCACCATCTCTCCCGTAATATTTGGTTGTGTTAACAACTCCGATTTCACGGAAGAACTGACTGCAATAATTTTATAACCATATTGTGTTTCGAAATTGAGTACCTCACCAGCAGGTAGGTAATCGTGAATTGTCAATACGTAAGGACAATTCCACCTTCTGGCCAATTTAATGCCATAGGGTAACATTTTACGAGATTGAATATGAATTAAATCTGGCTTGGAATCTGAAAAATCCTGTTCAATATATTTCAGAGTGACATGTTTGATAAAAGGGAAATCAAGATAACGGTACTCACAGATATCGAGATCTTTGCGGCGACCTGGCGAAATAAAATTGGCGTTGGGAGTGAGGACTGTAGAGCGAATGCCGTAGTCTGATAAATGCTCTGCCAACACCAACGTTTGTGTGGATGAACCTCTTACTTCAAATCGTTCCGAAAGTAGCAGCACGTACAACGACTCTGTCGATTTGGAACTTTTTGAGAATTTTTCTTTCTCAGCCTCGGCTTTACCAGTCGTAGAAGTTGAGTTGAGCGGGAGAGCTGGCTGCTGCGAATCACTCTGCATTTTATCAAGCTACCCAGAGATGTTTAACGAGGCGAGTTAACCACTAAAACCGCCCAGGCCTTTGACTGACTGGAGGCTGTAAAATTTCACTCAAAACAATTGCCGTGCGAACTGAATCCGCAGAATGAAGTAGTTCAAATACTTTCCGTCCTGCGGAGGAACTTCGCTTCGGGGCGTGCAACTGTGAAGACGTTTTCTTTTCGTTTAGTTCATCGACTAATGTACCTGGGTGATGGGAACTATAATTTTCCACATGTTGCTTTAGACCTTGCCCTAAATTACCTGATCCAACTTGACGAGAATCATCATTCTCAAAAACAGAACGTGGTTTTTCGTGCGTCGATTGAAGGCGGGAGGCAGAAGCCTGGCTTTTCGAGGAACCACGTTGACGGGTAGATCGTGAAGTATTCTTTGCTTCGTCTCGGGGGCGTCTTTTCCTTTGCTGCCCTTGTTGATGATCGGTTTGTCGTTGCGGCTTTCTTTGTTGTGGCTTAGGTTTTTCTCCCTGTAGTTCATTAAGAAACGACTCGAGTTCGTCTTGCAATCGACGTTTTTTTTGAGGGCGTTGCTGCTTACCGCCAGCTTGTCCCTTTTTATTATTTTCATTCACGGCATTGGTAATCCATCCAATAATGGAAAGGACCACCATGACTACAAATAAGAAGCTGTTCATTTCAGTAAGTTCCTCTCAAACCGCATTTCTCATCCATTAATAGAAAAGAGCACAGACATTCGGCGTCTGTCTCGTAAGAGCATACTTTGTTGTAGGCAGACAAGTATGTCTACTCTCCGTTCAATAGGAGATTTTTGAATAATCGCGGTTTGCTAAAAGGTCAACGTCATCAGCAGTAGGAGTTAATTATTCGCAGTTATTTCTTTGGAGTCTTTTGCAATAGAAGTTCGCATCAGTGTATCTGACTGGACATTTTTCAATTCGTAATAATCAAGAATGCCAAGTTGTTTGTCTCGAAAAGCCTGGGCAATCGCTTCAGGAACTTCTGCTTCAGCCATAACCACTTTTGCACGGTTTTCTTGAATTTTTGCGATCATCACCTGTTCAAGAGCTTTGGCTTCTGCCCGGCGTTCTTCTGCTCTGGCTTGTGCGACCCGCATGTCTGCTTCTGCTTGATCAGCCTGCAGGCGGGCGCCAATATTTTCTCCCACATCGATGTCAGCGATATCAATCGAAACGATCTCAAAAGAAGTTTGTGATTCAAGCCCTTGCCCGAGCACAGTTTGAGAAATGAAATCTGGATTTTCCAGAACCTGTGCGTAAGATTTCGTTGAACCAATTGCCTGAACGATGCCTTGCCCGACGCGGGCGACAATTGTTTCTTCGGTCGCTCCGCCGATCAACTGCTTCAGGTTGGTTCGCACGGTGACACGTGCTCTTGCACAAAGTTGAATTACGTCTGCCGCAACGGCATCCAATGTTCCGGGCCCCCCTTTTGCTGGATCAGGGCAATCAATCACAATTGGGTTGACCGAATTTCTTACAGCTTCAAGAATATCTCGCCCTGCTAAATCAATAGCCGCTGCGGTAATCCAGTCGAGGTCAATATTGGCACGATGTGCGGCAATCAAGGCACGAATTACATTGGGGACATTACCACCAGCCAGATAGTGGGCTTCTAAATCACGTGTGCTGATCGGAAAAATATGTGTCAAGCCCGCCTGCACAGCCATAATTTTGCACCGCACAATAATCGTCGGATTTACTTTTCGAATGGACATCACAAACAGAGTGAACAGCCCAATGCCTGCACCGGTCGTTCTACTTTGAATCCACAAACCGATATAGCGAGCAAAAATGGCAAAGAAGATCAGCGAACCGAAAATCAAGACAATGATGCCAAACCAAATCAGATAATTCCAGGGTGATTGCTGCGCCAAAAGAAGTGAGTTCATTATCATGCTGAGAGTTTCCTCTTTACTTTTAACGTTTGATTTCTTTGCGTTTTTCGCAAATCACAAAAACTGTCCTGTGACTACAGTTATCACATAGACCAGTCGTACTAATGATCGAATACGACAGAAAGTTAGTTGTGGAAATGCAAGGGACATCCGCAATGATAATTGATTTCAAGCAGATGTACCACTCAACAGGTGGTTTTCACACTGTTTTTTCAACTCCTTTTCCGATTGCCAACTTTCGGTATCGCCAGGATTAGTCTTTTTGGCAATGAAATGTGAGTCGCAATTGGTCTGCACAGCAGACCCTACACCACTCCGAACCTGCTCTACGGCCTATCGGGGCGGTTTTTTGTTGCGTGCGAACCAGTCCAGCAGTAGTTTTTTTCGGTCTGTGGGGTTTTGGGTTGGTTGATGATCTTCGGGGGAGTTGCTGTGTTCGACGCTCCAGCCGTCCCATTCGCGGTAAGCGTGATACGTCCAATCCCAGCCGTACTCTTCAAACAGTTCGATGCAGTCCCGCAGGTAAATCTCTGCACCGGGTGCCCAGCGAATGGCACTGAACTCTCCCACGAAAATGTGTACATTGTACGCAAGCTGAAACTCTCTCACTGGAGCCAGCACTTTTCGGAGTTGCTGCTTGTCCCACTGGATGTTGCCGATCTTGCCGGGATAGGTGATGCCGGTCTTCGTGCCGTGAACGCCTTGATGCGTGAACTGACCAGGTACGTACATGTGAACCTGATAGATGACGTTCGTGACATCGACTGGTTCCAGTTCTCGGAAACCGTCGGCTGAGTCCCATTGACTTGCCTCGATGAAGATGGGCATCTCCGGGTCGATGGCGCGGATCGCCTTGGCGGCTCGCACCTGAGTCTCCAGATAGTCAGCCACGCCCGGCGGCGAAGGGAGGTTTTGCACGGGCTCGTTCACCAAATCGTAACCCCAGATGGCGGGTTGGTTTTTGTATCGCCTCGCGATCTTTTCCCACAGTTTCACATAGTGGTCCTGATAAACCGGTTCATGGAAAATCGCCAGATCCTTGTTCTTATGACGTCCCCCCGGCGGCGAGTGCATGTCCACAACGACTTTGAGACCATAACGACTGCAGGCGTCGAGCACCTTATCCAAATCTTCTAATTCGCTTTCCAGCCAGCGGTCATACTCTGCTAAATCACGGTCTGTGCCGGCGCGGCCCCAGTTGCGAGTCATCTGCCAGCGAATGACATTGGCGTTCCACTCCATACCGAGAAGACGCAGGTCTTCGTCGCGAAACGTGTTGGGCGACATCACGCCTCGCAACCGGGGTAAGTTGTGCCCCTTGAAAACAGGCCCGGGATTAGTCGGTGGTTCAGGACGTTTCGGCAAAGGCCCCTTGAAGACCGTGATTTTGATTGCATCAAACCAGACCTTGCCGGAACTGCCTTGCAAGCCGAGTCCAAGCTGGCCGCCCGTGGCATCAGATGCAATCGGGGCAATGAAACGCAACGTGCGCCAGTCGAACGAACCAAACACTCCATTCGGATTCTGCCAGAACGGCCCGGCTGTTTCAGACTGGTAATGCAGCATGAATTTGATGCCCAGATATGACTGGGACGGCTTGGTGACGTTTTCGGCTTTCGCCACACATTCCAAAAGCAGGCGGCAGCCGCGGTAGCGTGTCAGGTCCAACGGCAGGTGGATCATGTTTCCGTTCTGCGCCCGAGTAACCGGAACCGTGACAGACAACGAGGTCGTTTCCTGATAACCGGTTTCCCATTCGGTGAAGCTCGCCCGCGTCCATGCTGTGCGCTGTTGCGGCGTGTCGAAATCTGTCTGGAAGACGATGTCACCCGGCTTCGGCGGAGCCACCTCCTTCGCATTGAGCAAGCTAACAATTGCCCCCGGCAACAGCAAAACAATGCAAGCCGTAAACAATGTGCGGCGGACGATTCGGATTCTGTTTTGCATGATTGGTCTTTCTTATGAGGTCGTCACAACCACAGTACAGCACTCAAAATCGTCTGCTGTGATGCACCATATCGTTGTGTTGATTGACGCATTTGCTTATGATGATTTCAGCCCGTAGCAATAGCGGCCCAGCCTGATAGAGCCAAAACCAAGTAAGAAACTGAGTCGTTGTGTGTCAGGAAAGCCAAACCCGGACAAGCCGGAACCAAAATTTATCATTTGGGCTACCCAGTTGGTTCAAAATATCCTGCCAGTTTTGCGCAGGATTTCACTGATAAGATTCTAACCTGCGTCACTGGAATCATCAACCTTTATCACCAGGGAAGGCAGGTGGAGATGCCACCCTACCAATACTCATGCCAGGCCGGCGAGTTTTCTGCCTATCCAGAAGATGGTGAGTAATAGGACGATGCTGCCGCCCCAGATCGGGTTGCTCCAGAGGCGGAAGCGGCGGATGACCGGTTTTGGTTCGGGCATTTTTGCGATGGAATCGATCAGTTCCTGAATATCATCAATGCTGGTCAGTTTTCCTTTGCTGACCTGCGAAATTTCTTTCAGCACATCGAAGCGAGCTGGTTCGCCGATCTGTTCCCTTTCTACTCCCTGTACTGAAATGGTTGTTTCAAGTTTCGCGCCGTTTTCTTTGCAAGTGGTGAGCAGTTTGTAGATGCCGCCTTGTTTGGGAGTGAATGTTTCGGTGAAAAGTCCCCAGGAATCGTCCCCAGCCGGGGCGAGTCGAACCGATTCGACCTGCCCGGAAGGAGACGTAATTTGCACCACGACGGTTCCTTCGCGAAGTGGTTCGCCGCCCGAGCTCATCACGTTCGCATTGAGTGTGATAACACGGTTTGCTTCAGGACGATCCGGTGAATAAAACAACCGCATCGCTTCCCCTTTTGA
>JAJRTM010000752.1 GCA_024278285.1 Planctomycetota bacterium | reverse complement strand
TGGGGCCTGGTGGAAAATTGGAGATCGCGAACCGGTTCCCGCCCGCTGTTCAACCATTTCCGAATTAAGTGAATCTTGTTTTTGCACCACGAACATTGCCCGTTGGGACGCTCACGGTTTAACTCAAGCGTACGAAACATTGCACAACGGCGTGAAACTAACACGAGGCTGGGGCGATTGTTTCGGTCATATTCTGGTGGCAACCGGCCGGGCGGAAATAATGGTTGACCCCGTATTAAGCGAATGGGATGCGGCTGCGTTACTTCCTATTCTGGAAGAATCGGGCGGGCATTTTGTCGATCTGCAAGGCAACGCGACCATCTATTCCCAAAGCGGAATCTCCGTCAACGATGCAATGAAAGATCAGCTCCTCAAAATTATCTCACAGCAGTAACAGCGTAGGGTCCGCTGTGCGGACCACGATTATTACGTGCTCATAGCAGTTCAGCGGTCCGCGTGAAGTGGACTCTACTTTTTTCGTAAAATTGAATCACCATGATTGTCAGTTGGAATTGGCTTAGCGAATACGTTTCACTGGATTGTCCCGTCGAAGAAGCTGCGGATCGTTTGATGATGTCCGGGCTGAATCTGGAAGGACTCGAAACCAAAGGGGACGATTTTGCGATTGACCTGGAAGTGACCAGCAACCGCCCCGATTGCCTGGGGCATCTCGGCGTGGCTCGCGAGCTTTGCGTCCTTTATGAAAAAACATTGAACACGCCCGCGGCAAAAATTACGCCCGTTGCTGACCAAACGGCAAGTCTCACTTCGGTTGAGAACCTCGCAGCCGAGCATTGTCCACAATATATGGCTCGCATTATTCGCGGCGTCAAAGTCGGACCAAGTCCCGATTGGCTTGTGGCTCGACTTGAAGCGGTCGGGTTACGCTCGGTGAATAATGTTGTCGATATCACCAACTACGTTCTGCTGGAATGCGGACAGCCGCTGCATGCGTTCGATTTGAACAAGTTGGACGGAAAAAAAATCATCGTCCGCTTGGCAACCCCCGGCGAAAAAATTGTAGCCATCGATGGAAAAGAATATGAGTTGGACGATAAAACCTGCGTTATTGCAGATGCTTCACGCCCGGTTGCGGTCGCTGGGGTGATGGGCGGGAAAGAAACCGAAGTGAGTGAATCCACAACCGACCTGCTGATTGAAACGGCTAACTTTGCACCACTTTCTGTCAGGCGAACGGCTCGCAAGTTATCCCTGTTCAGTGATTCCTCTTTCCGATTTGAACGCAGTGTCGATATCCAGCAACTCGACTGGGCGAACCGCAGATGCTGCGAATTGATTACGCAACTGGCCGGAGGCGAAATTCTCGATACTCCGATTCTCGTCGGAGAAATCCCTGCTCATTCGCCGCAACCGATTTCAATTCGGTATGAACAAAACAAACGCCTGCTCGGAATTGAAATCACGCAGGAAGAAACTCGAAAGATTCTGAGTGAACTCGGTTTGCAGAAACAATCTTCCAGCGAAACCGAAGCCCGTTTCACGCCGCCAAGTTGGCGAGCCGATCTTACTCGTGAAGTCGACCTCATCGAAGAAGTCGCGAGAATCCACGGATACGATCGCATTTCGGAAAACGATCCCCCAAAAATTCGGGCGGCTATTAAATCGAAACAGGATCGTACCGCAGAGATTGTCCACCAGGCATTCAATGCAGCCGGGTTTTACGAATCGATCACGATGAGCTTCGTCTCTGAAAAACAGTCGCAAATGTTTAACCCGCGGGGGATTAAAACTCCGCTTAAAGTGGAACATTCATCCCGTAAACTGGAAAATCTGCTGCGTCCCAGTCTCATTCCGAGTCTGCTTGTTTCCCGCAGAGCGAATGAGCGAACCGGAACCGCGAACGCCCAACTTTATGAAATCTCGCGGACTTTTCTTGGCATGACTGAACAGGGAGCAGAACAGATTTTGACCATCGGCTGTGTCACCGGACACGACCTGCTTCATTTGAAAGGGATTCTGGAACAACTCGTCAAACAGGTAAATCGCGATGCGGTTCTCACTGCTTGCTCCTGTGAAGTGCCTGGGTTTGCTCCCGGGCGTGGTGCAGAATTGCAACTTAATGGAAAACGCTGGGGTTGGCTTGGCGAACTGGACCGCTCGGTGAGTGACCAACTCGATTTACGGGATGCGGTCACGGTCGCAGAATTTGAACTGACGCCGCTCGTTGAACTGCTCGATTTGGAACCGCAGTATCGTACGCTTCCGCAATATCCTGCCAGCGAACGTGATTTCAACTTCCTGCTCGATGAATCAACCACCTGGCAACAGTTGGAACAGGCGATTCGCGAATCTGGAAGCGAGTTGCTCGAAGAGGTAATCTTTGCCGGTCAGTATCGAGGCAAGCAAATCGGTGCAGGCAAAAAAACCTACCTGGCCCGCGCCCTGTTTCGATCCAGCGAAAGAACACTCGCCGGAGAGGAAGTCGAAGCATTACACGCAAAAATTGTTTCCAATTGTGAAGAAAAACTCTCCGCTGTTTTGAGATAACTATCGCTTAAGCAATAAATGCCAGGTTTCATTCTGTTGTGAGCGGCAAGACACTAGCCGCCGGTAATCATCGAGGGAAAATAATCCACTGCAGGTAAAGCATAATACCGGCGGCTAGCGACGGGTGGCACTGCGAAAATGAAAATTGGGTGCCACTGCCTGGCTTGCCCAGCAGTGCGAATTACAACTGATCTTTCATCATTAAGCAGAGCCGACTTTAACGTCCTCTTCTGTTTTAATACGAAAAGTCCATCTCCGCGACCGCACTGCTGGGCAAGCCAGCAGTGGCACCCGGCGCCCTGTTTCGATCCAGTGAAAGAACACTCGCCGGAGAGGAAGTCGAAACATTACACGCAAAAATTGTTTCCAATTGTGAAGAAAAACTCTCCGCTGTTTTAAGATAAATATTGATCAAACAATAACTGCCGTTAAACGAATCGTTCAAAAAAACTTCTGCTTCCTGTTTCTCAAAGGAATGGAGATTCTTCGAAGCAATCGGAAAAGGGAGCAGCGATGAGAATCGATTCCAGTTTGCCCCCTTCCTGGCAAAGACAGCAGGCTGTTTTCATTCGTCCGACGGCTAATTTTTGTGTGCCATCAAAAATATCCATTCGCCAACTGATCGATTTCGCACCAAGCCGTTCGATGTTAACGTGAATCGAGAGGACGCGGTCGTATCGTGCAGGAGCCAGATACTGGCACTGCGCGGTGACTCGCGGCCAGCCAATCACAACGCCATCGTCTCGCGTGTGCATAATACTTAGCCCCAAAGAGCGGTAATAAGCATGCTCGGC
>JAJRTM010000751.1 GCA_024278285.1 Planctomycetota bacterium | reverse complement strand
TACGCCACCACAGCGCGCGGTAAACCTGCGATCCCCCTTGTTATCAGATCGGATTTTGCCAACAAATCCTCAAGACGAATTCGACAGGATCAGCCAATAAAGCTGACATTACCCTCCTGTTGCTACCTCAAGTGGACTTAGTTTCCTTATTTCTTCTCGCCTTTGCCTAAATTGACATTAGACTGGCCTCAATACCTGAAATTCTGGAAGACTTTCTGCTTCAACTTAAAGGGAACTTGGAAAATGTTTCAACTGGTTACTGAATGAGTGGTAGACTTTTTTACCTGTTTTTAACTGGACAGCGTCAGGTTCTCCTCGTTCCCAAGTTCCAGCTTGGGAACGGACGGCTGGGAAGGTCCTCCTTCCGGTGAGTGTTCATTATTCTCGATGATTTTCAGTACCGGCATGAAGCAGGAGCTTCTGCCCCTTGCGTTCCCAAGCAGGAGCTTGGGAACGAGGAAAGACTTTTTCATCTGCCTTTAACGCAGAATGCTTGAGTAAAACAAAGAGGAATGTCTGTATTTCTTTTTTATATAGGTGGGAATATCTGTTATCAACAGATGTTCTCGAAAACTTCAACACACAATATCGAGGTACAACAATGATTTACCGTGGTCTGACAATTGCCATGTTTTTGCTCATGGGTGGAGTTTGTTCCGCACAAAATGATGCCATTATTGAATTGACTCCCTTGAATGATCCTAAAACTGAGAAAGAGCCCAAGCCTTCTGCTTCTTCCAGTGAGGAAAAAAAATCGGACTCTCACCATAAGCATCACAGGGAAGAGCCGGAACCGTATCTGTACCCGCAGGCTCACGAATTCGGAGTTCCAGTTGAAGTTGGTTCCGATCAACTGAATGTGCATCGCGGTTATTGGCTGCCAGGCGGTTATGAGCCACGCAGCGGTTCCCCTTATTTTAATTCGGTCCCAGGTGCACCACCTCGCGGACCACTTGGTGGAACTGTTGCCTCCGGTTACACGGGCGGCAATCCTCAACTGGATCGCTACTCAGGCGGTGCTTACTACAGAAATAATTACAATAACAGTTATAGCGGCGGATACGCAAATACTGGTTACGGTGCTGGCTACAGTAACGGGTACAATGGCGGATTCAACAACAATAGCAACAACGCGAACAGCTACAACAACGGCGGTTACGCAGATGGTGCAGCAATGAGCGGCGGAGCGGGCGGCGATCCGTACCAGTATCACTTTGGTCCCGGTTTCTATCGCAGTGGCGAACATGGTCACTTCCGATTCCCATTCTACAGCTACCGACGCCCCTGGTATCACCCAGGCTTCGCCGGCTACAACCGCGATACCAACCTGCCCTGGTAATGATCAAGACAACTCAATAATCAACAAGCCGTGTACTTTTCAAAAGTACGCGGCTTTTTTTCGTCCATAACTATTGCCAGATCATTGCATTGATTTGCTGAGTCAAGCACAATGGCCTCGATTATGATAAGATGAAACTTTTGATCTATACACGGGTGTTCTATCAGCAGCGAATAAAGTTTTGTGAGATGTCAGTGCATAATAAGGGAAGAGACGATGGGGCAGTTAAAAAAAATCAGACTGAATGGATTCAAGTCGATCAAATCGATGGAGATTGAGCTTGGCTCATTAAATGTGCTGATTGGTGTCAATGGGGCGGGCAAAAGTAACTTCATCTCATTCTTCAAAATGCTTAATGAAATGATGGGAGAACGTTTACAACAATATATAGCCACATCAGGACGCGCGCAATCACTTTTACATTTTGGGCCAAAGGTAACACCGCAAATTGAAGCAGAGCTTGAATTTGAAGTTGACAATGGAATAGACACCTATTCAATCCGTCTGTTTCATGCAGCTGGTGATACGCTTATCTTTGCTGAGGAACAATTAAGTTTTGCGAGAACTGATTGGTCTGGCCCTCCCAAGGTTGTGGATCTTGGCTCGGGACATCAGGAGTCACAGATCAAACGAGAAGCTGAAAATAACGAGCCCACTGCAAAGGTATTTCGGGAACTGTTAGGTCATTGTCGTGTCTTTCATTTTCATGACACATCAATAACAGCCCGCGCCCGTCAATACTGTTACGTTGGAGACAATCGCTGGCTGATGCCGGATGCAGGCAATTTGGCAGCGGTCCTTTATGAACTCAAAAACAAAGAAAACAGCCCGGCTTATCGCCGCATCGTCACAACGATCCGCCGCATCGCACCATTCTTTGATGATTTTGACCTGGAGCCTTCCGGGGTAAATAACAAAGACATTATCTTGAATTGGCGACAAAAAAGTTCCGATCAGGTGTTCGGTCCTCACCAATTATCAGACGGAACATTACGAGTCATTTCTCTTGTGACCTTGCTCATGCAACCGGTCGATAATCTTCCCAATGTTATTATTGTTGATGAACCTGAACTCGGTTTGCACCCGGCTGCAAAAATAATTATCGCAGGGCTATTCCAGAAGGCATCGCATCACTGTCAGATAATTATCGCAACCCAATCGGCTGCATTTCTCGACGCATTCGATGCTGAAGATGTCATTGTTGTCGAACGGGACGAGAAAGCATCCTCTTTCAAAAAACTCGATACAATGGCTCTCAAAGAGTGGTTGGATGATTATTCAGTAGGGCAACTTTGGGAAAAGAATGTCCTTGGCGGAGGACCATTCTCGTGAAAAGACTTTACCTGACTGTCGAAGGACAAACCGAGCAGGCATTTGCTGTCGATGTTCTTCAACCTTACCTGGTTCCCTTCAACGTTTTTATTCTAAAACCTCGCCTGACGGGATTTCACAAAAGGCGCAAAGGTAGAATTCCTACGGGAGGATTGCTCAGCACATTTAGTCACTCGCTGGACGATATTCGAAAATGGATGAGAGAAGATAAGTCATCTGACGCCCGGTTCTCGATGATGGTCGATCTTTATTCGTTACCGAAAGATTTCCCGGGATACGATGAAGCCATGAAATTGACCGATCCATTTCAACAGGCGGAAAAACTGGAATTGGAGTTAGCAAACGAATTGAACGACCCTCGTTTTATTCCCTATGTGCAAGTTCATGAATTTGAGGCAATCATACTTACCAATGCTGATTGTTTTCTTGAATGGTTTGAGAATATCGAAAAGCAAATTGGCAAACTAAAAGTGGAATGCGATAAATTCAAAACTCCCGAAGTAATCAACGGTGGTCGGGAGACTCACCCTAAAGCACGGATCAAAAAGTACATTCCAGACTACCACGAAAATATAGATGGTCCGATTTTAGCAAAGTACATTGGACTGGATGAGATCAAGATAAAGTGCCTGCACTTCGCACAATGGTTAAAAAAACTTGAACAACTTGATTCGCCGTAATAAAGTTCGATGCTTCTATGAGTAATTCATTCGACCATCAAAAATACATCCTGACCACCACTCGTCTTGGATTGCGCCAAATGACAATGGACGATTTGAATTTTGTGGCAAAAATGTTGGCTTGTGCGGATGTGATGCAATATTATCCGCAGGTTTATAATCGGGAAGAAGCAGCCGAGTGGTTGGAGCGGCAGTTGGTGCGCTATCGTGAAGATGGCCACGGTTTGTGGTTGGTTGAAGATCGATACACAGGAGAACCAATCGGGCAAGTCGGCGTGATTATCCAGCAAGTTGAAGAGCAGCCGATTGTAGAAGTTGGTTATTTAATCGACCAACCGTTCTGGCAAAAAGGTTATGCGATTGAAGCAGCGTCTGCCTGTAAAGAATATGCTTTCAGCCAACTTCACGCAAAAGTTGTCCACAGCTTAATTCGCCCCGCAAACATTCCTTCCCAACGGGTGGCGCTACGAAATGGCATGAAGCCGATTCGACTGGTTACATTCAAAAACCTCGACCACCTGCTGTTCGGCACCTGTTCCGAACGAATCTGTATCGAGCAGTGAATGCCCAATTTATCTCTCAGGATGAAACGATGCTCACGCGTTGTGATCGCCTCAAGAGAATAGATTTCCCAAGTGGATGATGTTACTGTACGCTGCATGGTCGTAAATGAATTTCAAGACCTGCTTCCACAATCACGACATCATCGCCACTCCTGTTGAGTTAACAATAATTATGCAAAAACAAATCTTTTTTCTGCTCTTTGCTATTCTAGTTACGTCAAATTTATTTGCAGAATCAAAAACTCCTGTAACTGAACTGTTTGATGGCAAGACGTTTAATGGTTGGAAAAGTAATTCACAATATTGGCGTGTTGAGAATGGTGCGATTGTCGGAGAAATCCCCAAAGGGGAAACACTCGGCACGAATACGTGGGCTGTCTGGGATGGGAAGCTGACCGATTTTGAATTGCGGTTGCAGGTGAAACTGACAGGATCAGCCGGTGCGAATTCCGGGATACAGTTTCGGTGTCAGGTTGAGAATGTGAATCATGTTTCCGGTTATCAGGCCGATCTCGATCAAGGGGCAATGTGGCTGGGGAGAATATACGATGAACATGGGCGGGCGCTATTGGTGGAACGTGGCTCGCGAGTGGCGATTGCTGCCGATGGAACTCGGCGAGTCGAAACGTTCGCCCCTGCAGATCAGTATGCGGTGCTGTTTCGTGAAAACGACTGGAATGACTACCGCATTGTTGCCCTCGGCGAGCGTGTTGCCGTTTACATCAATGGGACACTCTTCAGCGAAATGCAGGACCATCAAATCGATCAACAAGATTTAAGTGGTTCCCTCGCGTTACAACTTCATAGTGGCGGTCACACAAAAGTAGAGTTCCGCAACATCCGTCTCGAAGTTCTCAAAGGTGATGACAGACGGCTGGGAGAGTTCAAGCTGAAAGCAGATACGAAGAGACCTCAACAGGAAGTGAAAGAATCTGGAATCGTGCCTAAAGATTCCCAGGGAAAAGATCTGAATCTCGGCTTTGAAAAAGGGTCGCTTGTCGGCTGGAACGCGACCGGAAATGCTTTTGATAAACAGCCTGTCAATCAAGATGGCATTTCCAAGCGATGGCCCAAGCAGATCAGTAACAAGAATGGCGACTTTTTCATCGGTGGTTATGAAATAGTTCAGGATGGTGGAACCGGGACGCTGACCTCTTCTCCGTTCAAGGTGACACACCCTTATGCTACGTTTCTGATTGGCGGGGGCAAAGAACGATTAACTCGTGTGGAAATCATCAAGCCGGCTGCGGGGGAACAGGCTGAAACGGTTATCTTTGCTGTATCGGGGAATCAGCAGGAACAGATGCGGCGGGTTCTGGTTGATCTTCGTCAGTTGCAGGGACAGAACATCGCGATTCGTCTGATTGATGAAAATCCTGGATTTTGGGGACATTTGAATTATGACAATTTCCGTTTTCATACAAATCGCCCGAAAGTTGCTGATTCGAGTGCTGCAATTCGCTCGATAAAAAATCCTCTCCTGCAACATCTGCTCCCAAATATTGTTGCTTCCGACAAAGCAAGACGTGGCACAAAAACAATCGAACAGATGTTTGTCCCAGAAGGTTTTTCGGTAGATGTGATTGCAGCCGAGCCTCAGTTGCACCAGCCGATGGCTTTTACTTTTGATGCAAGGGGACGGCTGTGGGTTGTTGAAGGAAATTCGTATCCGCAAAAACGCCCCGAAGGAAAAGGACTGGATCGCATTCTGATTTTTTCGGATGAAGATGGTGACGGCGTTTTTGAAACGCGCAAAGTTTTCATCGAGGGTTTGAATCTGGTTAGTGGAATGGAAGTCGGCTATGGCGGCGTTTGGGTGGGAGCCGCCCCTGAGTTGTTGTTTATTCCCGATAAAAATGGCGATGACCGCCCCGATTCCGCACCGCAAGTGCTTCTTGATGGATTCGGGTTTGCAGATACTCACGAAACATTAAACAGTTT
>JAJRTM010000750.1 GCA_024278285.1 Planctomycetota bacterium | reverse complement strand
CGTTCGCATCTGCGGTCGCTTCGTGCTTCTGGTCTTTAATGGTTACCGTTACTTTTGTTCCCGGAGCATCCCAGCCCCAGACCGGATTTTGTTGATTGCGTTGCAACACCATGTGATCGGTAAAAATATTACAAAGTTCGATATCTGCAAAGGAAATTGCAGGGGCGATCAACGCCAGGGTTAATGTCAAAAAGAAATTGCGAATCAGCTTCATTGAGAATCTCCAGGTTGTATTACTAACGGTAAAAGTTTGCGAACAGCTCGCAAGTGATAGAAAAATATCAGTTTGGTAACGGCTATCAGAATGAACCAGCCGTGCTGGGTTTCAAAAGGATTGTAAAATGTGGCGGGAAGGGGCATCGATTAAATCGTTACCACTCTGCGTAACGATAACACATTATTGAAAATGAAATCGGGTAGGTCAAGGCAACGCATCAACGCTTTTTGTTTTGAACGATATGACCACGTATTTGAGCAACAAAGAAAATTGCGTTTTTCAGAATTCTCTTTTAATTTGGCTTGGAATCCTGAGCAAAAGTTCGGTAGTCTGAACGTGATTTACTATATTTTTCCTTTTGAATGCTAGGATCATTCAATGCGAAACATCGCAGTTACTGCTCTTTGTTCGGTTTTTCTTTTAGGTATTATTGGCATGGCTCCGACTGACAAGGCTGAGACGAAAGAAGCCGAGAAGACAGAGACCAAGAAGAAAGAGAGCGAAAAAGTTTATCGCCATCTTGTCCTTTTCAAATTCAAGGAAGATGCCACCAAAGAGCAGATTGAACAAGTCGTTGCTGCTTTCGGGAATTTGAAGAACGAAATTAACACGATCCTCGGCTACGAATACGGCACCGATGTCAGCCCTGAAAAACTGGCCAAGGGTTTCTCGCACTGTTTTCTGGTTACATTCCGCAACAAAAAAGATCTGGAAGCGTATCTGCCCCACCCTGCCCATCAGGCATTTACAGTCAAATTAAAACCGATTCTTGCTGATGTGCTTGTCGTTGATTACTGGGCAGAATCGTAAGTCAAACACCGGCTCCTGCTGTTGGGCTGTTTACCCGCAGCACTACCAGCCGAGCGACATATTGGTTTCGATCGCTCGTTGGGCTTCGTGTAAATCGACGCCGGTGTCCATCATGAATAATCGAATCGCGTGAACCTTATCGCCACTGGCGCGAGACAGGCACTCCCGTGCGGTATCGCAAGGATCAGAAACGCCGTCCAGGCCGAGCAACCGTTTGGAAATGACCCATAAATCGCGGGGTCGTTTGCTGACGCGAAGAACTTCTTCCTCTGGATAGTTATCTTCTGCATAACCACGGGCTTGCTCTTCACTGTTGGCCCAACTGATCATAATATGAGCATTGGTTTCAATTTCGTACATCGCCATCGGTCTAATCTCCTTAGATTACTAACGGTAAAAGTTTGCGAACGGCTCGCAAATTATAGAAAAGTATCAGTTTGGTTACGGCTAACAAAATGAACCAGCCGTGCTGGGTAAGTGACGGGAAGCAATTCTGTTTGACAGTACAGAACTTGAGAAAAGCAGCCATGCGAAGCAAAGATGCACCGCAAGCGGCAGGGAGACCTTTTTGAGGCAGCACTCCCGATGAGTCTTCCGACTCCGATTCGCATGTTGTCGTTGTGTTGGACATTTCGATCCGTTCCGAAACACGAAGCGTCCTCTGTTAGAAAACAGGAGAACTCTCTTTTGCGAAATAGACTTCGAACAGCCTCATTATAAACGGCGCAGAAATAGATTCTCTATGCAAAAACGGCGAAAAAGTGGAAGAATAAAAAAATGTCAAATTTCACATGACGACCCTTGCATTCACGATTCATTTTTTGAGCAGGAGTAAATTAATGCTGATTTCGTAGCGATCTTCTCGTTTCCTGCATTTCCGCCCTTGAAAGCTACACGCAAGATATATAAAGTTCACCAGCAGCCTGCCCGATGGTGTAATGGTAGCACAAGAGATTCTGATTCTCTCAGTCGGGGTTCGAATCCCTGTCGGGTAATAAAGTAGCTTTACGAAAAGAGCGTAGCCGGTGATTTGCACCAGCTACGCTCTTTTTTGTTTAACTTCAGATCAATTTTGTCAATTCAAATCGGATTGATCAAAGCTGAAGACATAAAACAGACTTGGTGAATCTGCCTCGAAATCGTTGTCGGTCGCAACTATTAATGTTTGCTTGCCGTCAGATAAAACTGGGCCGAAGGTGAGTCCCTCGATTTTTTCCGGCATCTTTTTTCCAGCGAGTGAGAAGGCAGGATCGAGCAGGTCAATAAAAACTTCTTTCTGAACCGGCAGAACGCTCGTTGGGATGTTTTCGGGTGGCAGAGATTTTATCTTCTGAATATCTGTTGCGTTACTGATATCAATCTTGAAAATCTTTTTGAAGTTGGCTTCTTTGCCTGCTTTTCCGTCGCGTTCAATCACCAGAAATTCATGGTCGTTGATGGTCAGAATTTCATTCAGTTTGTTTTTGGGATGTTCGAGATGGTAGAGCAATTCTTTTCTTGTTCCTGTTTCAAGATTGATTACCAACAGGCGGCAGTTTAATCCGGTTGGCTTTCCTTTTGCCGTTCTTGTGCTGTCTTGCAGAAGCGGGCTTTGCATTAAACCGATGAGGATTTTTCCATCTTTCGATATCGCCAACCCTTCCATTCCGCGATTTGCTGACCGACCAGTTTGATTGGCACCGTTTTCTTCTTTTTTAGAACTGCCGGGATGCGTGATCAGAAAATGAGCAGGCAGCGTTATCCTCTTGACTGCTTTTCCTTCAGATGAAAAACGGATGAGCTGTGGACCGTATTCATCAGAAATATAAAAAGTCCCATCTTGTGTCAGTCGAATTCCTTCCGGATCAAAACGTTCTGCAAATTTGTTGGAAGGTGAATAAGCGGTTGCTTTTCCGATAAAATTCCTTTTCGATTCATCCAGTAGCAGTGTCGTTGAAACCAGGCTGGGAACAACTGCGGGTGACTGTTTCGGATGAATATCGATACGTATCGTTTGCACGCGGCATTTCCAAGGGACGGCTCCATCATCTGGGCCACGGTCTGGTAAGGCTAAATACAAATTATCTTTGCCCGTGTATTCAATGGCAGAAATACCTCCCAGCAAGTTTTGAGAATCTCCCGTTTCAAATGTTTCAGACAGCCCGGAAGCATCAGTTGCTGTTCCTGAAATTTGCCCGGTTCCCAAAAGTACAATTTCTGCATGGGCAGTTGTTGTACCCAAAGCGATTATAATAATCAGTATACGCAACATGAATATAGCCATTTCTATTTTGTGATTTGAGGAAAAAATGAGTAATGATAGATGTCAACAAAACGTTCCCCGGAAACTAACCAGGGAACGCTTTGTATTTCGACATAAAACATTAACTTTAGAACTCGCCGTTGATTTCTCCCCCGGCTCGCGTGCAGGCACCGACAAAGACGGTTGTATCAACATTTTCGGAAACGAATCGCACGGAACCATCAGACATCGCGAATTGTGCTCCCCCTTTGTGGAAACTGAATACTTCGCTGACGTTGATCGCGTTGATCATTGAAGAACCGTATTTATTCAGACCATCTGGAGTCGCTCCGTTGATGCTGAATCCGCAATCGGGATCGGCCCAGCCGGTACCATCTGCGGGGGCGTAATTACCTCCGCCCAAATCGACAATTTTATCATCTGTATAAGAAGCAAATAGCGTTGCATTCATCGGGCCTGCAGCCGTGAAAACATTCGGTTGACCGGCTGCTTCTGCAATCAGAAATGTGTTTGTTGTCCCGTCGGTAATGTCCCGCATTTTGTTGGGAACGTATTTTGCAAGCGCTCCTGCCCGTGCATTGGCGCCGGGGTCTGCAACTCCCAGAACATTCGTGTAAACTTTCTTTTTCACTTCGTTAATCGATCCATAATCCCCGGCTGCTGCCCCAACGACCCAGTGCGGATCTTGACGATTACTGCCGGGCGTACTCGGGCATTGATAAACCGGAATTTTATGGCTCACCATAGGACGGTTGACTAGCGCACTCCAGGCCCTGTTGAAATCCAAGTTATCTGAAATATTTCCTTGTTCAATAAAAGGCAGAATCAGTGTCGTCCACGATTGGTACCTGCTTTTATTTCCAGCATTGTCTTCAATTTCAACTTTCGGATTGATCCGACTGGGCGGGAATGTACGGTGTGTGCTTTCGTAGTTGTGTAATGCCAACGCGAGTTGCTTCATGTTGTTCTTGCAACTACTTCGCCGAGCCGCTTCACGTGCCTGCTGGACGGCAGGTAAAAGCAGTGAAACCAGTATGGCGATGATCGCTATGACGACAAGTAGTTCAATCAGTGTAAAACCTTTTCTTCCGAATCGCGTGCCTGGCTGGTCTTTTTTCATTTCAATTCTTTCTTTACTCATGCTTGTGACTGTAAGGGGAACTCTAGTCAGAAACCTAACAATTCCTGATGCAATCTGTTGCGACTATGCTTCCGGGGTTATCCTAAACCAGGAACACCTGCTGCGATCCGTGCTGAAGGTTCACATCAATATCAGTGACGGGGGAAGAGTAGTTTTGAAATGTAAAGAAACGATGAACGGCGAGTTAAAAATAAAAGAATAATCAATGACATTGAGCGTGAGGTGTGGTCAACTTCTATTAGCAGCTCATATTCCCGGCCTCTTAGGCTTCTAACCCCAAAATTAATAAGCAATTGGAAGTCAGTTGGCTCTCCTAAGGGAGCCAGAGCAAGCCTGGTCTGGTAAATTTCTTAAGTTGTTAGTATTGGTACTGTTGCGCCTTGGTTCTTGAATCCCCATCGCGGCATCGCCACAATCAAAAAGAGATTTGAACCACGAATAGAGACCCATTAACACGAAGTTTTCTATTGGAAACTTCATCTCAAAATGTAGGATGGCGTGCTTGCACCCATCAAATACGCTTTCCAGTTCATTAGTCTGATGCCGGTGAATCAATGCCAGAATAATAACAGATTACCTCTCCAATTTTCATTGAACGCAACTCGGCACGCGAAGATGGGTGCAAGCACGCCATCCTACGACGAACTGAAATCCAAGCTTTGCTTTGGGCTCATTCCATCTCTAACGCAGCACGGCTCACAGAGCCGTGGCACACGAAAGTCTTATTTCTCGCAACAGTTGCTCGGCACCAAAGCTCCTCAACTCTTCCATCTTCCGGGTTATTTACCACCCCAGAGCAAACGCCCCGACTAGATTATTTCGGCGCATAAAAACACTCGACCAGCCGAAACTGGTCGAGCGATAATGTGTGCTTTACGGGGCTATGAAACCACGAGCCCGCAAAATTTAGATAAAAACCGCTAAAACACACGAATAAATCAATGTTTATTTTGCAGGAATCTCCCGGAAGCGTCAAGGGGAGTTGAACATTTATTTGCAATAATGCAGAATTGATCAAACCGACAGATTTCGCTTTTTTGCAGTAAAGCAGGTTTCCATACCTTTTTTTTGTGGTGAAATTTGTTTATCCGCTGCATTCTCAAAAAAATGAAAAGGTGAGAGCAAGTCTGAAACTTGCTTTACTGTTACTTAAACAGGAGCCAAACAGGAAGTCGGTCAGGCTTTCCAGTCTGACAAATGCGGTTTCCAAAACAATCAAATTTTGATTTACCAACGAACTCATAATAACGACTCGAAAAGTCTGCGAGTTATTGTGTCAGGCTGGAAAGCCTAACCTACGAGTTTCCAGGATGTCATTGATAAGATACTAAGGATACTGAAATGTCGAAGAAAATTCGTTATGTCATGGTGGGCGGTTTCCTTGGTGCAGGGAAGACAACAACACTCGCCCGGCTCGCTGG
>JAJRTM010000749.1 GCA_024278285.1 Planctomycetota bacterium | reverse complement strand
TGTCACGGTTCGGCTTGTCAAAGGGGCTTACTGGGATTACGAAACGGTGATTGCAGGACTACGTAGTTGGCCCGTTCCTGTGTTTGAACAGAAGTGGGAATCGGATGCCAACTTCGAAAAACTGGCAACGGTACTGCTGAAGAATTACGAATTGCTTTCTCCTGCTTTTGGGAGTCACAATTTGCGATCACTTTCTTTCGCTGTCGCGACTGCGGAGCAATTGCAGGTGCCCAAAGATGCGTTTGAATTGCAAATGCTGTACGGCATGGGGACCGAACAGGCACAGGTCTTTACTGAACTGGGGCATCGCGTGCGAATTTACACGCCGTTCGGCGAACGAATTCCCGGCATGGCGTATCTGGTACGGCGGTTATTGGAAAATACATCAAACGATTCGTTTTTAAGGCACAGCTATCAGGAAGATCTTCGCATTGAAGACTTAATGAAAGAGCCGGTCGCGGGTGAGAAAGAAAATATGAATACAACCAGTACCAAGACAGCAGAAACAGAAGTCTTTCCTTTTGTGAACGAGCCGTTGACTGATTTCAGTCAGGAAGAAAATCGTGACGCGATGCAGGAAGCCCTGGAGCAGGTGCGTGGACAATTTGGCGAAGAATATCCGGTGATGATCAGCGGGAAATCTTACGAAACACGTCAACAGTTAACATCGCGTTGCCCGTTTGATCAAGACATTGTTGTGGGACGAACTTCTTCTGCGACAAGCGATTTGGTTGAAGAAGCGATTGATACCGCTCGCCGGGCGATCTCTAGTTGGTCAAGTATTGACGCAGATCATCGGGCGGAATATCTCGATTTAGTTGCCAGCGAAATGCAGTCTCGCCGTTTTGAACTGGCCGCCTGGATGGTTTACGAATCTGCCAAGCCATGGAAAGAAGCGGATGGCGATGTCGCAGAAGCAATCGATTTTTGCAGATATTACGCAACTCAAATGCGACTGATGGAGCAGTCGTTTGATACAAATTTACCCGGCGAAGAAAACGAGTATTTTTATCGTCCGCGCGGCGTTGCGGTTGTGATCGCCCCCTGGAACTTCCCGCTGGCAATTCTTACCGGCATGACCGTAGCTGCGATTGTGACAGGCAACACCGTGGTGATGAAGCCTGCGGAACAATCGCCCGTTATAGCAGCGAAGTTGATGGAAATCTTTCGTTCGATTGGTTTGCCCGATGGCGTTGTCAATTACTTGCCCGGCATTGGGGAAGAGATTGGTCCCGATTTGGTTGCCAGCCCGGATGTCGATTTAATCGCCTTTACCGGTTCGCGAGAAGTGGGGCTCGAAATCAATCAACGAGCCGCAGAAACCGGCTCTGCTCATCATGGCGTGAAACGCGTCATTACCGAAATGGGCGGCAAGAACGCAATCATTATTGATGAAGATGCCGATTTAGACGAAGCGGTCCTTGGTGTCATCGAAAGTGCATTTAGTTTTTCCGGTCAGAAGTGTTCGGCTTGTTCTCGGCTGATCATTGTAGAAAAAATCTACGATCAGTTTTTGAAACGTCTACAACCAGCAGTCGAAAGTTTACAAATCGGCCCGGCTGATCATCCCGGCACGCAAATTAGCGCAGTGATTGACACCGAAAGCAAAAGCCGAATCGCAGAGTACATCGATATCGGCACCGACGAAAACGAACTACTTTTTGCTTGTGAACTTGATTCAAAACAGAAGAAACAGCGAACCTACATCGCACCTCATTTGTTTGTTGATGTTGATGTGAAAGATCAACTTGCCCAGGAAGAAATTTTTGGACCGATCCTTTCCATCATCAAAGCAAAAGATTTTGGTGAAGCGATCAAAATCGCCAACAGTACCGATTACGCCTTGACCGGCGGCGTTTACAGTCGCAGCCCGGTCAATTTGAAAAAGGCACGCAAAGATTTTCTGGTTGGCAACCTCTATTTGAATCGCCCATGTACCGGAGCATTGGTCAACCGCCAACCGTTCGGCGGCTTCCGCATGTCCGGCATCGGCAGTAAATCAGGCGGCTCCGACTACCTGCACCAATTCCTCATCCCGGTCAACGTCACCGAAAACACCATGCGCAGAGGTTTTGCTCCTGAAGAAGAGTAGAGTGTTACTAACGTGAAAAGTTTGCGAACGGTTTGCAAACTTTTAGAAAAACAGTTTTTGGTTACGGCTATCAGAATGAACCAGCCGTGCTGGGTTCTCACCGGCTTGTATTGGGGGCAGCGTCCAATACGACTCTTGTGTTGAGCAGGCGGTCGTGGAAGCTCATTCCTTTATCGAACAAAACAAAACCCATTTCGATAAACATGACCATTGCAATTCCCATTGTGATTAAGGCGGTAAACACTTCCAGGTTGAATAAGCTTGTTAAATCGGTGCCTAATATTCCCCAGGCCCATAAGAATTGAAAAACTGTTCGTGGAGCCAAGATCGATTTTCCCGGACGTAAACCATTTCTATCAACAATGCGAATTTGAAACAGTGATTTCCCGGGCGTTGTCCCCCACCAGCCTTGCAGTGTGCCGACACCAAGCAGGAACAGAGCCGTCAAAGAAATTCGAATGATTTCAGTGATGGCAGCCGGGAAGAATAGCGAGCCAACTGATGTCAATAAATTGGATAGAAGAATGATGACGGAAAGAATCAAGAAACTGTCAAAGGCCCATGCAAGTCCTCGCAGCAGTGGGCGAGCCGTGGGGAGAGCAACAGGTTCTATCTTTTTTAAGTCAGACATTAAGCCGGAAAAACTTTCGTAACGCTCTTCCGGTTTTTTTGCGAGCAGCTTTTCGATAATCGCCTTTAGTTCCAGCGGCAATTGACCAGGCCAGACAACAGGGAATTCAATACTCGCTTTTCGATGAGCTTTGATTCGCTCTGCTAGTTTTTTCCCTTTCATGGCATAAGGCAGACGCCCAAATGTCATTTCAAACAGAGTGATTCCCAGCGAGTACATGTCACCACGGTGGTCGAACTTTTCGCCGAAGGTTGCTTCCGGGGGAATGTAATTTGGTGTGCCGGAAATGGTATCGGAATCGCCTTTCAATTGGGAAATTCGCTTGGCCATTCCGAAGTCAGAAAGTTTGACGTTCTTCTCTTTATCATCAACGATCAAAACATTGGCTGGTTTAACATCGCCATGCACAATATCGAATCGAGCAGCCTGGTCGAGTGCCATCGCAATTTGCAGGGTGTATCTCACGGTTTCGTCGAACCGTAACGCTCCCCCTTTGATGCGATCTGCCAATGTTGAATTTCCCACCAGTTCCATCGCCAGAAAAGGCATCTCATTTTCTACACCGACATAATAAATATGAGCCACATGCGGATGGTTTAATCGTGCCTGAGAACGAGCTTCCTGAAATAAGGCTTGCAGGTCTGCTTCAGTGCTATTGCGAACTGATTGCAGAAT
>JAJRTM010000748.1 GCA_024278285.1 Planctomycetota bacterium | reverse complement strand
GGCAGTTCAATGGATCGCCTTATTACCATCCGTTAAGTCAAACGACACCGCCCGGCGTGGCTGGTCAATGGGCGGGTGCTTTGGGCAGGGCGGACATGCACTATTTTCAACCGGTGCAAATCCGACTCCCCGCCGGCGGCAAGATCACTGTCACTCAACCACACACCAGACAAAAATACGATCTGACTGCACCTGCACAAGTTGGCTATCTTGTCGGACCACTTTATCGATTCCGTATTTCTGAGATCCCCGAATTTCCAGGAGTCGAACTGTATCCTTCGATTGAACTCATTGACCGTCTGCATCCTCCTGCCGGATTAAAACAGAAGTATCCACTTCCGATAGAAATCACCGCAGCGGATATTCAGGCAGCGATGAATGATCGACTGGTGACAAAAATTATTTACTTGGAACAACCTGATCTTGCGGTCCCCAAAGCAGAACAAGGCAGCATTCATGAAGAAGCGATTTCGCAATCAAAGAATTTGATGACCGAAGCCGATTTGCGTGGGCGTCCGGTTGTCATTTTAAGATTAGGCGGACGCATCCCCAGCCCTGAAGAAATGTACGCTGATCCCACCAAGCCACCCGCACCAATTGAATTGTATCCACAAAAATAAGAGTTTCGCGTGCCACGGCTCTGTGAGCCGTGCTGCGTTAATGTGAAAGATCGAATTTCAGATTGCACGGCTCACAGAGCCGTGGCACACAACGAAAAAACAAATCTCAACAACATAAACAGACAAAGGTAACCAGGGTCATTACTGACCCGGCTCGCCTGAAAAAACAAGTCCTCATTTCAAACAGGTAACAGATATGTTGAATAAAATTGCACGTTTTGAAGACATCATTAACAAGACAGCAAAAGTCTCTTTGCAGATTGGCTTTGGCTTTCTGCTTTGTGCCAATTATTCCTGTTCATCGACGAATTCGATTGTCGGGAAAGACCCGTTCAGCAAACAGCAGGGACCAATTCCCGGTGCGTCTGCTCAAGTGCCTCACGGCAATCATAGTATGCTGCAACAATCCAGTTTCCCGCTGGAGCAATCACCGGCTGCAACAATGCCGTTAGCTCAAGGACATCAAGGGCACGTTGCACCGGCTGGCTATCAACAACCAGCATCGCAAAAAAAAAAGGAATGGCCAGCCGTCCCTGAACAGCGGATCGGCGTCGCGCCCCCACAAATGACACAAACCGCCGGGCTGGAACAAACGCCCTTACCGCCGGGGGGATATCTACAACCGATCGGCCAGCCGCAATCTTGGGCAGCGCCGATGGCGCGCATTAAGTCGCCTCCTGCTTCCAGTAAAATGGTGCAAGTGAATTTCGAAGAGCCTCAAAAAAAAAAGGAAGTGAGTGAAAAAGCTCCTGAGTTCCCCGGTAAAATTGAACAGGTCGCGTTTGAAGCTCCAGTAGAATCGTCACAACAAAATCCGATGGAGTCCGTGGATGCTGCTTTCCAGCAGGCAAGCAACTTCACACCCGCACAGCCTCGTATTCCGTTGAATCAGGTTTCTGCGACCGCTCATGTGCAATTAAATCCTGAAGCCTGCCAAAGTTGCCCGCCAGCGATGCCCATGTTCGGCGGAGCAAATCGTGAGGTTGATCCAGCCTTCTATCCAGACGAATATCTCTGCGATGGCGGCGACCGCAACTTACCCGTGCATTATTCGCCCGGCGTTCGTGAAGGACTCGACACACAAGATACAATCGCAGAATATCAAGATGGCGAGGGAAAACAGCACGTCAGAAAATCGAACCAGGCGTGTGTTTATGCACCACGTTTCGCAGCAGTCACCATGACCGCAGGCGTTACTGAAAACCTGAGTATCAACCGCGCCTTAGGTGCTTACGAAACCGTCAACGGCTTGGCGATAAATACCCGCATCAAACCGAATCTGGAACAACAGACCGATCAGATCAAAGCGGCTCGCGTTCGTACCAGAGTCAGCGGCTTGGAATCGGAAAACATCACACTCGGGATGAACCAGGCAACTAAGCTGGAAAATCATAGTAAACTGGTCAATACAAATACCGATTATGCGTTTGCAGGACTGGATAAACTGAACCGCTGGCAGACCCCCGTTTCTATGGGAGGCATTCAAGCTGCTGCGGTTTGGACACGCAAACTCAGTCCCGTCATTATCGCCAGCGATACCGCCGGCTCAGAAGTTTACAGCTCTTTCCGACCGGATGAAATGGTCGGTTTGGAAGAGAAGCATAAGTCCAAAGGGGAAATTTATATCGACAAATCGGCTGATAAATCTGACGCTGCTCCAGGTGATGTGATCACCTTTACGATCCGCTATAAAAACACGGGGGATCGTTCACTCAACAATGTAGCCGTTGTCGATAATTTGACGCCACGACTGGAATTCATCGAAGGATCAGGAACATCAGACCGTGACGGTCAACTTGTTGTCGAAGACAATTTAGAAGGAAGCCTCATCCTCAAATGGGAATTCGAAGGCGAACTAAAAGGCCACACCGGCGGCACGGTCACTTTCCAGGCGAAGGTTCGTTAGTGATTAAAACGGTTAAACAGTCATTTCCTCGTTCCCAAGCTCCTGCTTGGGAACGAGCAGAACTTGGCGCTGTCCAGCTAAAGATGTGTCAATTATTGCTTGCCCGATCCTTAGTATCTTATTCAATGAAATACTGCGAGAAAGTGGCAGGATATTTTTGCCACGAAAAAGAAAACGAAAGAAGTGAACCACGGAGTGGCTGTGTCAAAAGTCAAGGAAATAGTTTTGGTTTTGTGATCATTTTTCAACTTTCTTTGAGGTGAGCGTTCCATTTGGTATCGGTTTTGAGCATGGTGTTCATCATCACCAAGAGTTTC
>JAJRTM010000063.1 GCA_024278285.1 Planctomycetota bacterium | reverse complement strand
TCGCTTGATACAATAAACAAGTGGGCATGTCGTGTTTTCCTGATAGAGAATGGGTAATTATATTCCCTATCAGAACAACATGCCCACATTTTCACCAACCCCCGCGCACAACATTTGTCGTTGAACCACAATTACTGTCGTATCTATGAGCCGTAGGATGGCGTGCTTGCACCCATCAAATGTGGTCTCCAGCTTCATTGGTTTCATGCCGGTGAATCCATCGCTGTATCAGAACAGTTCGAACTCTTTTCTGTTATGGAACGCAACCCGGCACGCGAAGATGGGTGCAAGCACGCCATCCTACGAAAAACGTACACAGATGTGACAGTTATTGTTTGGTCGATGCTTAATGCAATCGATGTGTCAGCGTTACTTTTTCTTACGTTTCCCTGCTTTCTTAGATGGATTCGCTTTGAGCTTCTCGACTTGTTTACCCGGGTTGGCAGCCGCATCGAGCGCTTCGAGTTTTTTCTGGATCCAGCCCGCTTCTTTGGGCGGTTGAGGATCCGTTTTCTTGTTCTCTTTGACTGCCGGGGGTGGTTCGCTGCCTGGCTTGTCGGAGTCGGAAGAGGGGCCCTTGACATCCAGCATTTTTCGTTCTGCAATCGCCCACATCGAAGAGGCAATGAAGTAAACACACAAGCCTGCAGGAACACGGTAGAACATAAACCCGATGAAGATCATCATGTAACCCATCATCTTCTGCTGCATCGCCTGCTCTTCGTTGGCGGGGGGCGGTGCAAAAAGTTTCTGCTGAACCACGAACAAGCCGACGGTGATTAAGGGCAACAGATTAAGATATTCCCCGAGCCACGGAATTGTAAATGGCAGGTGGAACAGATGATCGGGAGCAGCCAAGTTGTCGATCCACAAAAACGGAGCCATCCGCAAATCAACCGATGTGTACAGCGCTTGATACAAGCCGATAAAAATGGGAAGTTGCAGTAACATCGGCAGGCAACCGCTGAAGAAACCGCTTTCCTTCATCAGTTCCATCTGTGCCTTGGCGAGTTTTTCTTTATCTTTCGGGTCTGCGTATTTTTTCTTGATCGCTTCAAACCGGGGCTGCATGTCCTTCATCTTTTTGGCAGACTTGGCATGCTTGCGAGAGATCGGAAACATCAGTCCCCGGACCAGTACCGTCAACATGATGATCGCTAAACCGTAAGGGGCATACAGCGTTGTATGAAAGAACATCATAACGGCCAGCATGATTTTGCTGATGGAACCGAACCAGCCGTATTCGACTATTCCGTCGGCTTCGAACGGTCGGAGTAATGCGTCGCGTTTGGGGCCGACAAACATTTTATAAGTTTGTGTTTGTGTTTCCCCGGCTGCGAGGGTAATCGGGCTAGACTCCAACTTAATACTGATCAACCCCTTCTCAGCATCTTTATGCTCTTTCAACAAGAGTGGTTGAATCGCAGAGAGCCAGTTATTTTTCCCCTGATCTTCTTCAGGAATAAGCAGTGCCGCAAAATATTGTCCATCAACGCCCACATATTTGATTGGCGATTGAAACGGTTCCAGCTTATTTTCTTCTACCTGTTCTGCAACTTCTTTGCCGGATACTTTTTTGTGGGTAACTTCTCCGTCTTTCAAAAAACCTGCTTGAACAGCCAGATAACGGCGAGTATTTTCTGCATTCTCCAACGGAATACCAACTGGTCCCTGTAGTTCATATTCCAACTCGAAATCTCGATCTGACAAATTTCGGAATTGCAAAGAGACATTCAGACAATAACCGTTCGGGTCAGTATCTTTTCGGCTCGGGTCTCCTTCAAGCAGTTCGTAGGTCTTTAATAATTCCAGGCGACCATCGGGTGAAGGGTACCGAAAGGTCACGCGAGAAGGGCTCAGCGATTCCTCGACGACTTCCCAGTCAACCAGTTCCAGATTCAGGCCCCGTTCCAGTTTTGAAAGTTGTTGATCGACCGTTTTCACTCGCATATCGAAAGTGAGCCGCGAACTTCCCGGCACCTCTCCCAGCAGTTGCAGCGGTTGATTGCGATCATGCAGCGCAGGGTATCGCTTATCGTTGAGCCATAACGCAGACAGGACCGCGCCACGGGAACTGAATTCGACGGTAATGAAGTGTTTTGATTCCGGATTACTATCGCCCAGAGTAATCTTTCTGCGCGGGAACTCGGGAAGTTTTAATTCCGTCTGTTTGCTCTCGGTTGAATTTTCTTGTTTTTTATCTGCGGGCTTTTCTGTTCCCGGTTTCCCGGTTACTTCAGCGTTCTCTTTAGTCGCGTCACCTTCAGGAGAATCCCCATCCTTTTGTTTGGTGAGTTCACTTTCCAGATCCCTTTTAAACTCTATTTTCTGCTTGGGAACTGGCTTCCCGAAATCAGGAAAGAAAAACTGAATCCCTACATTGAGCCATAAAAACATGGCGCTGAAAGAGAACAATAAAAACAGAAACATTCGTTTTTGCTGGTCCATCGAAATGGTATCTCGCTTGCCCAATGGGCAGGTCAGTAGTTGAAGTGAATGCGATGATAAAGTCGCGGGTTACGGAGGATCTCCAGAGAACGATCCATTCTGCCAGTCGGTTCACGCTGCTGGCTCATCTGTTGCAAAAAAAGAGAAGAAAAGGATTAACGTCCTTCTTTGATGCGATCTCCCAGGAAGTTATCCAGTTCTGGAATCTTATAAATCTTCTCGGCTGTCTTATTAAAATCGTAATCGACTCGTTTGAAATGAACGATGTTCTCGTCCAGCACAACATAAGAGGCTCGGTTATCGCCATCTCGCGGTTGGCCAACCGAACCGACATTGATCAGGATCTTTTCGTCTCCCAATTCAAAACGATAATCGATCTCCTCTGGAAGCAACTTGTTCAAGCTTTCGGTAAAGACACACGGAATGTGTGTATGCCCCTGAAAGCAGTAATTCCCCACCAGACTGAAGATGCGTTCCATCTTACGTTGATTGAAAACATCTTCCGGAAAGACATATTCGTTAAGCGGATTGCGAGCCGAGCCATGCACAAACATCAGTTTCTCTTCTCGGCGGATTCGGGGAAGTTCTCCCAGAAACTCCCATCGTCGCTCATTATTTGCAGAATTGCCGGTTTCAAGCTGCTTTCTTGTCCAGAAAATTGCCCGTTCTGCCCCGGCGTTGAAACCTTCCGGATCGAACAAGGTTGCCTGGTCGTGATTTCCAAGAATAGTAATTTCAGCTTTATCGATGACCAGGTCGATACATTCCTGCGGATTCGGCCCGTAGCCGATGACATCACCCAGACAGTAGATTTTTTCAATCCCCTGAGCCTGAATATCTTCCAGGACCGCCTCCAAGGCTTCCAGGTTTCCATGGATGTCGCTGATAATGGCTCTCAAAAAATCATTCCTGTTACCAGAGGAAATTGTTGAGATCGCTCTCATTAATTTCGTGAATAGTTAGTGACCCGTAGATTATACCTGACACAGCTGATATTGTCTCGCTTTACGGCAAGCCGAAAGGGATACTCAAACTTTCACTGCCTGGGCCAGGTACGCAATCGCCTTCGGTTCGCCGTTAAACGTTTTCGGTTTACCGTTAAATAATGACGACATTCCTTGCCGTGTGCAGCGTGGCAAAGTAAACGATGCAGTTTATCCACACCATTTCCTTCTGGTCAACAATCTTGCTCCAGAATACTGCAATCGGGCAGAATTTCCTGGTAAACAGCAATGTTTTGTCCCAAACAGCCCCTGTTTTACACATTCAGCGCACGAAAAGTAGGTTACCCAGCCGAATCTATGCCATATATTACCGCACATGTAAATATGCAACCGAATCGATGCGAAGTTCTCTTTAGTATCTTATCCGATAAAATGATGTGCAAAAGGGCTGGACATTTCCAGGCGAGACGGGGTGTTAACTCCCTGGTAGCTGTGCTGTCAGGTTGCTGGTAACCAATCTGTACGCGTTAATTACCAAGGTCATCACTGACCCGGCTCGCCTGAAACTACTTTGGTTCCGGCTTGGATTGTCTTATCACGTTTGACTCTTTTCGTGAAAAAGCTGATGATAGACGGACCTACCCATCAGACAAAGCTACCAGGGTCAATACTGGCCCGGCTCGCCTGAGAAAGTTTTTATTCACCATGATTAATAGCAGGAGCCCTTTGATGCGATTTTCCTTTCCGAAATATTTACCCCTCAGTTTAATTCTCTGTGGTTTATTATTTACTTCCAGCCCGTTAACTGCTGAGGAGAAACTGACGCCCATTTTTGATGGAAAAACATTGGAAGGCTGGGTGCAAAAAGGAGGCAAAGCGAAATACCATGTTGAAGACGGTCAAATTGTGGGCACCAGTGTCACCGGGACGCCAAACAGTTTTATGACAACAAAAAAACATTACGCAAATTTCATCCTCGAACTCGAATTCCTGCCCGATGCAGTTCTGAATTCAGGCGTACAAATTCGCAGCAACGCTTATGATGAACCCAAAACATACACATGGAAAGACGAAAACGGCAAAGAGAAATCCAGAATTGTGCCTGCTCGTAAAGTGCATGGTTATCAGGTAGAAATTGATCCATCGAACCGCGCCTGGACAGCCGGGATTTACGATGAATCTCGCAGAGGCTGGCTGAATAACCTGAAAGAAAACGAACCGGCCCGCAAAGCATTCAAAAAAGGAGAATGGAACCATCTGCGAGTCGTTGCCAACGGCGATTCCATCAAAACATACCTCAATGGTGTCCTCGCAGCAGACCTTAAAGACGACATGACATCATGCGGCTTCATCGGTTTGCAAGTCCACAACTTCAAAGAAAACGGTCACCAGATCCGCTGGAAAAACATTCGAATTCAAGAGCTTCCGTAACGGTAACTATTCAGCAATAATTGGTTTTGCAGAAATTAAGGTTGTCTGTAGGGTCCGCTATTGCGGACCACCGCATGAAACAGGGGGATCCACTTCCCATCGTGGTCCGCAATAGCGGACCCTAC
>JAJRTM010000747.1 GCA_024278285.1 Planctomycetota bacterium | reverse complement strand
TTGGGATTCACCACGTTTTTGAGATTCACTTCTATCTCTACCATCAAAACGAATCATTCAATCACTAGCGTGATAAAGTGAAGCATCAATCCAAAAGAAAAACCTCGTGTCCCAAATGGAACACGAGGCTGAAATAGAATTTCACCGGATATGATTATCACCTTCAGCCAAAATCATTGAAGCCGATAAAATGCTCATCTTGAAACATTAAAAAAAGAAGCATGCCTCAATTCTCAGGTGCACTTTTTAAATAATGCATCACATATTGTTATAACCGAAGCCGAGTCCTTTGAGGAGGCGTAGTAGAAACCGGATCAGAGCCAATGATTAATTCTAAAAAATCTTCAGTTACGATAGAATTACATGCTTGTTCCTGAGCCATAAAGACGAACTCAACACATCTTCGCAAATTCTGCCCATAATGACGCGATACTCGCCCCAACTGCTCATCGGATGCTGTAAGTCCAACCTGGAGACAGTACGACTTCATGCACTGAACTGCCTGTTCAACAGAGGGGCGTCGAACCAGGAATTTGTTAGCTGCAAATCTACTCAGCAAGGCATCGTTTATTTTGTTTTCGTGCGTCGTAGCAATAATGAATAAGCACTTGGTCTTCTCCACATCACGAAACAGCGATTTCTGATGGTTCTCATCGAGATCCTGAAATTCGTCAATCAAGATTGAATGCTCTTCATGACCGATTAGATATTTCCCATCGTCGTCCCACCAATTCCAGTGATTGTTTAGACCAGCACCTGTCCATTCCGAGACATAGTACTGATCATAAATGTTTTTCGTTTTACATGATCTACATTCCCCACAGGAATCACCGATATTTATCGAATTCTCACAAAGAAAAGCCCGAGCAAGACAACTCATTATCGTTGTTTTTCCTGCCCCTGTTGGCCCAATTAATGCAAAGAGTTTGGACTTAAACCCATTCTTAGCCACTTGGGTAAGCCTTTGTATGATGTGTTCCTGACCAATAATTTCCTTGAAACATCTTGGTCGACGATCCTCTAAGCAAAGAGGAGAATTCTGAATTTCAGGAGATTTGTTATTTGAAGACATAATGATAAATCTTTCGTTAAAAAAGGCGCAATCTGCTTGAAAATCACTCTATGTGTTGAGTTATCAAGTAGTTACGATTGCGCAAAACAAGTGTAATTTGTGCGTAATTCGCATCATTAACAGAGAATTAATTTTAAATTTCAGGTAGAAAATCGAATGGATTTTTCCATCCAAATGGGGGAGCACGGTTTGAACAAAATCGGTAATGAATAATGCGTCCATGTTGCCGGTTGTTAGAGTCCACCGTAGAAATGATCACAGCATCATCTTCAAGTTGTTGTAAGTATTTCTTTACTGTCGTATATCGATAATCAGTCCATTCAAGAACGTTATTTCGTGTAAACCACTGGTGACCTTCTTCACTGCGATCAGGAAGGGCAAGCATATAATTCGGTTCGTTTACATAATGGAAAATTATATTTGCAGTCTGAATTGCTTCTGGTGACAAGGTGCTATCACTCGGCATCATTGGTAGATAGAGTAAAAAAGTACGAACAGCAGAATAGTCCTCTACTGTGATCTTCTGCTCCCCACGGAAATCCAAAAGGTAGCGACGTAAGTTTGCAAAAATTTGCAACATTCTTTCGACGATCAACATGCGAATGGGAAGATGATCCGATAAATTGCTGAGTACTTTCTCTCGAAACTCCCAAGGGTAATTGATTTGGGGACATAATGTTTCAATAGCACCTGCAAGTATTTTACGAGAATCATTATCACCAGATCTCGATGCAAAAGATGAAGCAAAGTTTTGGAGGCCACGACTATCTGAAGAGGAAATTAAGCGTAGGATTAGCCCATTTTCAGAAGTATGGCTGAATTCTGAAACAATTCGCCAGATGCTTGGAGAGCATGAGCCAAGTACACACTCTCGTGCACTGTAACCCAGGCCATCCTGAAACAACTTATTCTTCTCGCTTCGAAAAATGAGTACGTAGAGTCCCTTATATTTGCATAATTCTTTTCTTTTGAATTGCAAATATGTATCTATGTTTGCAATAGCATCTGGCTGGAGATTACAGATTCTATCTGCAAGCATTAAGTCAAGTACCCTTTGGTCGGAAACTAATTCAAGATGAATTGGCATTTTCATTCGACCAGCAATCAAGCTGAGAAACATCGCAGCAGCAAACCAATCGCGTTCAATTCCCAGATACGCACTCAAGGTTTGAAACAAGGAATTGATTGGGTGCTCCTTTAATGGCAACAAAGGATCTTTTTCAATCGAATTTGTTTGTGATTCAGTACTCATTGTGCACCTCCTGAAGACTGAGATTCGTGTGTGGTCTCAGCTGCAGATGTATATTGCAAGGCAATGAGCAGAATCGCTTTTTTGATTTCTTCAGGGAGATTGGGCCATGCCACCGCAATGAAGGAGAATTCATCTCTTCGTTGTTCCCCGGAATTATCCGGCTCAGCAAAGGGGCCTAAAACGGACACCTTTGCAATATCTATTTCCCCTAAGTTGTTGCTGGGAAAGGGGGTAACAGATTCTAGCGATCTGTCTACGGAACCGAAGGTTATAGGTTCGAATCCTATCGGGTGTAATTTATAACGTCCTATCCTGTAACGGGTTGGGGCGTTTTTTTGTTTTCTAAAATGGCTTGATTTTCTTCACTGTTAGCAAAAGTGTTAGCCAGCCCCGACCACATGGAGTCAAAAGCATTTTCTGCGACCCGTTCAACGTAGAATGTCATTGTGGTTTTGATGTCAGCGTGTCGCATCACAAGTTGCAGTTCGTGGGCAGGAATACGCCTTGCCCAGCGTTTGCCGAATGATCGCCGGAAATCGTGAGCAGAAGCATAAACGGTCCTGTCCCCATCGCTGACGGTCACAACTTTTGCTTCCTTGCCGATCTTGGCTATCATTTTTGATAGATGCAAGCTGGTGTATCCAAAGCCGAACACCTTCCCGGTTCTCTCTTCCTTCGGGATTGCCTGCAACAGTTCCATGAAATCGGGTGATATCGGGATCACTTGATCCTTGCCGTTCTTCTGCCCTTCGCCAGAGAAATCAATCATCGGCCTACGTCCTGTCAGATCAATTCTGACTGCATCGTAACTTTCCCAGGATAGTTGAGCCGCTTCGCTAATTCGCAGCCCTGAGAACCACAAGCCACGCATGAAGAGGCGATATTGCTCAATTTCCTCGCTTCGGACAACCTCGGGAACCTTATCGAGCATTCTTTCAAACTCTTCCAAAGTGATAGCCCGGCCTTTCATCCCGGTGCATTTGGGCATTTCAAACGTGGGCATAATCTTGATGTATCCCTGAGACTTCGCCCAATTCAAGATAGTGCGCAACCCGGATAAGTGTTTTTTGATCGTCAAGTTCCGTAGCTTCTTCTCAATCTTCAACTTCATCGCGAATTCTGAAACAATCGGTGTTGTGATCGATGACGGCCTGTCTGGTGAGATAAACAGTTCGATCATGTTCAAGGTTGTGAGCAATTCGTTAATCGTTGATTGCCTTCGGTTCTTATTATTGAGTCCCACAACCTCGAACCGTTCCCGGAAATCTGCCCATGTTATCCGTTCGGAAATAAACTTCCCTTCCTCGATATCACGTTCCAGCCGAGCCGCAAAGCGTTCTGCATCACGTTTGAGTTTCGTTCCCGTTGATCGCGTTTTCTTCTTCCCGGTTGTCAGGTCAACCCATTGGCAAACGTAATTCGTTCTGCCCTTCGGCTTGAATACAGTAATGTTCATTGAAATGCCTTTCTGAAACGCTTTGCTGTTTGGTGGAGACTATGATCGGTTAGATGAATTCGTAGGCGAGCTTCTTTTTCCGCTTGGTTCGACGTTTGCGAGTAGGCTGAACCGCCTTGGTTGCGAGCAGTGCTTCCACATCTGACATCTTGACTCGATACCGTGGACTCTTCTGCTTTTCGTCCTGGTTCAGATTGATCGCTGTCAGCTTTCCACTTTCAACCCACTTGGTAATGCGAGTTGTTCCGATGCCGAGCTTCTTGGCGATTTGCGAATAGGAGAAGTATTCTCTTTCGACTTTCATAATTTCCTCCGTAAAAAACTTAGTTGGTGAAACATCCGCAATTGCGGACAAAAAGAAAAGCCCCGTGACAGATGCCACGGGGCGGGAATGGGAAACTACTTGTGAACTGCCAGAATGTCGGCTGCCCATTCTTCAAGCGTCCTGCTGCCTTTTGTGGAATTGCATCTTTCGCAAGATATAACCATGTTGGACGGGATGTTTTTCCCGCCCTTCGATACCGGGTAAACGTGATCGATATTTGAATTCTTGTTGTTCAGCTTGCAACCACAGAACGCACACTTGCAGTTACCTCTTGCCAGTAGCGTTTTTCGATAATTTGTTGTTGATACCTGCATCGGAATCGTATCGAGAGACGCAGTTGAAACAGGAACCGATATTTTCCTCGGGTTTGGCGTTCGGTACTTGCTCCCGGATATCAGCACCCTGATTTTGTTGACGATTTCAGCCACCTTGTAGGCATTCAACTGTTTTGTCGGCGTGAATGATTCAGCCCATTCCAGTTCATCGTAGAACATCTTGATTGCCTTACCTGGTGAAAGCAGATGTTCGGGGGCTTGATCCCGATCAGGCATTGATTCAGAACACAATTGCATCTTAGGCATTGTCATAACAGCATTCTCCTTCACACGCATATCAGCACAGCGCGTAAAAAAAGAGAGCATCCACCCGCCGGCGTTCCTAGGCTGTGTTAAGCAGCCTCCCGGTCCTTGCGGATACCGGACACCTTCGGATGGATGCACTCTGGTTTTTAACTTTGGTTTAGGACTCACGTTTAACACGCCTCTCAGCTTTAGGAAACGGCATTTTGCCATTCCCGGTGCCTGGTTGTCAAGGAAACTTGGCATTCTCACTACAAACGTTTGTAGTGAGGATTTTCTCACTGCGGCTTAGCCGCAGATTCTCTCTGGCAACGTTGCCATGATTCGAGTGTGTGACAGTGTGACAGTGTGACACAACTATCATTTCTCAGTTAGTTTTTGTGGGTTGTGTCATTTGTAGGTCACTTCCTCACTTCGGAACTTCCGAAGTGGGGATTCTTGTTTTCTGATTGTCTACGCTGTCTACGTCTACGGAACCCATGTTTTCTAGTTAGTTCATGGGGGTTGTGTAGACGTAGACACTGTAGACGGTGGACAGTGAGAATCATTTTTCCTGCCCTTCGATTTGTTCAACTAATTCATTCAGCATCTGCAACGATTCCTGTTGAATGTTCCGCAATACTTCCACATCCTCATCCACGAAACGAGGTTTCCGGGCGAAGCGGCGTAGGGCATTGCGAGCCATCCGTAAATCATCATCTGCATTTGATCCGTGATTCCGCTGGTACGATGCAGCCGATCCGGGATAGGTCTTTCCGTCCATGCCCACGGTTCGCCTTTCATCTGGCAAAGTTCCTCGCTGTCGATGTCGCCTGGCTGTTCGTAGGCTGACACGATACCTGTCTGCAATCTGCTTTGCGGTCAGGTCGGTTATATTTGCAACGTGACCGCTCATCTGATTCCCTTTCGTTTGTTGTGGTCAGGTTCGTTATATACGTGAGGTGACCGTTTCAACTGACCAGTTGCCCCGTCTGTCTGGTTATCGGTTTCAATCTGCTCTGTCAGGTTATTCATTGTTTTCCGCCTTTCGAGTGACTGGTGATGCTGACAAGTGATATTTTCCCACTTTACGCACAAAAAAACCGGGATGATCCGTACCTCGGGCGGGTACACCCCCTCCAGAAGGACCCGTTTTTTCTGCCCCGGTGCGGCCTGTCGGCACACTTGCGGGTCCTTCCTGGGGATCAATAACCGCTTGCGGTGCTGATCATCGCAAGAGTTTTTGACACAGTCCGTCCGGGCCTAACTGCGGAAGTTCCGCAGTTAGGCCATCATCCTCACTTCGTTTTTCGCGAAGTGGGAAACTACCTCCCATTCCTATTGAACTCCCGGCGTTTCTGCTTCTTCCCGTTTTCGTCAATGCTTTCCAGAACCTTCAAGGTTTTCTCCGCTACAGCCGTCTGGCGTTTTACTTCACCGGATAAGATCGCTTGCACGTCCTGGTACAGTTCGGGATTATTGCTTTTGAGGAATTGCTGTGTTGACGATTCTTGAAGATACTGCCGGTCTGTTCGTCCGAAATCCAATAAGTAATCCATGCCCTCTTGAAAATCTGTCCAAACCTGACCGAAATCACCAAGGTTCTGAACATTGTAAGCCCTGATATCAGCTTCAACGGACTGGCGTAAATTACGCATTATTCCGTATTCTTTGGTGCTGTTTTCCAGCGTGTTTTCACTGCGAGTTGCTTGTCTAACTGCCCTGATCTCAGGAACGGTTGCAGCCATTGCAATTTTTCGTTTAGCAAGATTGCCAGATTCTGCCTGCTGAATATTCTTGATGATCGCCTCGTACTTTTCCAAGTTCTTCAGGATCGTATCGAAACCTGCAAGTGCTTCGGTTGTGCCGAAGTATTTATTCAGGTCCGCCCCTTGAAGGTTCATCGCTTGAATTTCTTCAAGTGACTCCCTCAGCGATTTCCCTGCAAACGTCCCTTTCTTCTCCAAGGTTTTCAATAACGACTTGACCTGCGTTCCCCCCTCAGCCGCACTGCTGGTTGATGTCGCAGTGATAGCGGTTGCTGCAAGTATCTCTTCATCAGTTATTTTCAGCCGACTCGCAAGCCCGCCTGATTTAGCGGTTGCCCCTAATAATTCCGGTGCTGTCGATGGGGAAGCCGATGATGCTGCAAATGCCTTTGAGAGGATCGCATTGAAGCTGCCCGTTTCATCCTGTCCGATTGACGTTTGCAATGCAGCCGATGCCTTTGCCAGCGAAGCGGAATCACGAGCCACACCGCTGGAAGCCAGTTCAATGAATATCTGCCTGTCCTTTTCTGGGATACTTGCAGACTTGAGGCTGAAAATAAGCCCCGCCGATTCGTCCAGATTATCGAAACCGCCCTTTCCGAACGCCTTGCGAGCCTGTTCAATCAATGCCGGTAATGGTTCCTTTGCATCTGCAACCTGTGCCAGTTCAGCTAACCCGGGCGCAGCCATTCTTTGCTTTCGAGCCGATTCGTTCTTCATTCGGTCCAGAGATTGAAGAGCCTGCATAGCCGCAGCCGCAGCCGATGCAACAGAAAGCAAACCGGCGGCGTACTTTGTCAGTGAGGACAAGGAACTGTTTGAAACCGGCTTTTGCTGCCTGGTTTGTTTTAACTTCCCCTCTAACTTGTCGAGCTTCTTTTCAAGGGCAACAATTGCGTCTTGAGCTTTCTGGGAATCCCCAGCGATTTTTAATGTAGCCTGTGCCATCAGTCTGATACCTCCATAAAGTTAAGTCGTGAAATCTGTAAGCCGAGTTGAATACACATCAACGCAGCGTGCATTGTCTTGAAATCGTCTGCCGGGATAACTTCCATAATGGCAACCGCATTTTCAGAGAGTGTTGCCCCAGCTTGCTTTAACCGTTCGTCGTTCAATTCCGATTGAAGGGAAGCCAGCTTCGTTTCTGCTTCCTTAGTCAATGCGAGTATTTCCCGCCGTGTCGGTCGTGTAATCAGTGCAATCATCCTGTCATTCCTTTCGTAAAGTTCCATTTCGATAAGCCTGTGACCACCACAGGACTGAAAAAACGGGTCCTTCCAGGTGGGGGGACACCCAGCGAGGTGCTGATCATGTCGGTTTTTTTGTGTGTATGATGAAAAAAAACAGGGTGACAACAACAACACTTTCAATCTGTCATTTCCCACTGAACAACTCCATTTCCTGCTATGCCTCACTGGCAACGTTGCCATCTAAGATTTGAATCAACTGTTACTTTCGCCGATCCAATCTGTATCGCTAACTCCCTTCAACGCCAGTCGTACCGTGTTTTCTACTTTCTTCCTTGCTGCGTCTTTCAATTCCAGGGGAACCAATACTGCAATCTCAGTTGACAGGCTTTCAAGTCGAGATTCCATAAGGCTGTAAACCGTTGCAAGGTCTTGTTGCACGATTCGTTTTTTAATTAACCTGTTGATCATCCTGGTATTCTCAGCTTTGAGTTTTATCCCTCGTTGCCGTTCGGTCTCTAACTGTGCGCGAAGCAAGGCTTCCTGGAGTTCCCCATCTGACTTGGTTCGACTTCTGACATTGATTGCCCGCCATTTCTTGATGGCTGCAACCGATGTGCGGGGGCATCCATCAGCGAAGTTGGTCGCCAGTTGTCGTGACGATATCCCGATTGCATCTGCAAGTTCCCTGGTTGTCTTTTTCTTCGCCGTGATCGCCATCAGCCAGCCCTTTCGGTGAATGAATGAAGTTACCTTTTCATGGTGTTATGCACAAAAATTCCGCGATGGAACCTCACGATGGGGGCGGCACCCCTCAGAAGGACCCGCCAAAATCTGACAGGTACTCTGCCTGGCCTTGCCTGTATCACGGGTAGCCGATGGCGTTGCTTCTGGTTGCGAATAGGAATCAATCGTGCTTCCTTCCTTCCGGTTTGGGCGCAATTGCGCCCGCCTCACGTCCGTTACCGTTTGGGTAAATTATGTACCTGGTGAATAATGATTTCATTGTTGGGTTTCTTTCGTTTTTTTGAGTGTGACACAGTGGTAGTGTGACACAACTATAGTTTTCTAGTTAGGAATTGGGGGTTGTGTCATTTGTCACACTGTCACCTAACTGGAAAACGTGTTTTTTACGCCCCCCCTTGGGAGAGGATTCGGTTATCCATTTTCCGTAACCACTAGCCACTAATGACGTCAATGTTTTCTCTGCTTCATCACTCGTTTTGAATTGTGTTCGCTTGCCTCTTTGCAATTCCCGAGTCGTGACGGTCCCGCCCTTGGCTTGAATCCATTCAATCAACTGGCGTGATTTGTTTTCCTGTTTTGATTCCCCCAACATTCCATAGACTCGCCTGGCTTCATGTTTGAACCACTCGGTTAATTCGATGGCGGCTTGCATGATCAGTTCATCAATCGGTGCGCTGTCACTTGGTTCTGTGAAAGGATCTACTCGATTGATGTAATGCAGGATCAACGCGATTCGTGCTGGGGACTCTTCCAGCTTGCTCCATGCAGCCGATAAATCGCCATGCAGGTTACTTTGTTCATCAGCGTGCTGATTGTAATGCTCAACCCAGATGGCTTTGGCTTTGGGCGTCATTCCAATACAGATGGGTGAGGGGTTTCCATCTTCGTCGGCCTGGGATTCCAACCGATACAGATATTCAATCAGATCAGATAATTTCTGTTCGATCTCTTCCGGGATACCTTCATCGGTCCATTGTTTCGGCTTTCGTGGTGGGTAACAGAGCAGTAGCCTTGCAGCCAATCCCGATTCCCGATGTTCCGCGGTAAGCATTTTCCGAAAGATGCCCGGCTGAATTCCACCAACCACATTGACCGCTGCCCTGGGAATAAATGTTGTTTCCTTGCCGCTCTTTCGGTCAACAATAATATTCTCTGCGTTGAACATTGATAACCAGTGTGCTGCGTCCGCTCCCTTGCCAGAAGAGTATTTATCGAAGCCACCAATCCAGCCAGCCAATTCGTCGCGACAGAGGCACAAACCACGGGGGTTAGATTGCAACCGCTGGGAAAGAGCTTCAACCGTCACATCAGAGACGATCAGCCGTTGAGGGCCCACCAGAATCGGTTCTTCTGGTGGTGGATCGGTTGTTTTCCTATCCCGTTTCCACTCTGCCATATCCTTTTCAAAGAAAGCCTGCTCCCTTTCATTGTCTGTTTTTCTTTGCTCGAATTCAGCCAGTGATTTCATTTCACGATTGCGAGCCGGCTTCATCACCAGTTTGAAAGCAGGTGTCTTTTGAGAACCAGATTCACCGATCACAGCCGCCCAAAGTATCGGCGGAACATTCCAGCCAGATTTAATTAACAAACGCCTGGTGTTGCCAATCACAGACCCGAGAATCACCAGTAACGGAAGGGCGATAAATGAAGGATCGCAACCGATTGACTTCGCCCCTACATTAACGATTTGGCGTGCAACATCTGGTAACAGATGAACCGGGAACGGCTTGTAGGGTGAAAAGCATTTACGGCTGGAAGGGCATGTTTCGTCGTCTGCTTCTTCCGGCTGCCACAATTCAGTTGAATCAATTTCATTAAACAGGTCAACAACTGAGTTGTCATTGTCGAGATAATCGGAAACGTCACCCTTTTCAGGAAGCCCCGGAAAGTGAACCACTCGAATTGATTCTGCAACAGAGTGCAACCTTTCTGCGACAACCTCGGCATGATCGCGACCCGGTTGGTCGTTATCGGTAAGAATCACAATTTCCCGGCCTGCGAACCATTTCGAGAACTCCGGCTTCCACTTGCCCGCCCCCATCGGGTTACAGGTCGCAAGAATCCCCAGCGATATCAGTCGATCAACATCTTTTTCGCCTTCAACAATAAAAACACGTTCCTCAGATCGCGAAAGGATTTCAGGCAGATGATACGGAACCAGTTCAACGCCCTGCATTGATGATTTCCACCCATCCGGTTGAAGGGACATTTGCCGAAATGTCTTTTTCCCGTCTGGCTGAATGAATCGGCAAGACTTGAAGACTTGGTTTCCCTCTGCATCGCAATAAACATATTCAGCAATCAGCTTGCCTGGTGAGCCGTTGCGCTGTGTTGAGGCTTTCTTACCCTGATGATTCCCGTTCTGTTTCGTTGTCTCTTGATGATGCTGCAACCGCCTCTCACCGTGATGCAGGCCACCCGGTTCAACCCGCTGCGAATAATGGCGAAAGGCAGATTCAAAATCTGGATATTCCCCGAGTTCAACCGCCAGATCAAAAAATGATAACCCTTGTGAATCGGAACCATGATCGCGATAGAATCCGCGCTCATATTCAGGGTTGCAGATGTTGATTCCCGCCGATGGTGTCGCATCATCACGCCCGAGAGCATGGCATTGAATCCAACCAGATTGCCCCGGACTATCGGAAACCAATCGCATCCCCAGCCGCTTCGCCTCTCCAAGAATGTCGATTGAATCAAGGATGCGTTGCCGCTTTGCTTTGATATCGATCATTCAGACACCTCCCCGGAAGCGGCTGATGTTTCTGGCAAAGGGTTATTAAGCAACCATTGCTCAGCCTTTTCCCTGTTAATCAATCGCCAAAGGCTCACAACTCTGGCGTGTGCCTCTCTGCGAACCGATTCAACATAGCCGTTGCGTTTGATAATCAAGCCCCGTGTGAAGGGCGTAGGGACCGATCCAAGGAAATTTGCATTCACTCCCTTGGGGATTTCAAACTTACTTCTGATATCGTCAGCCGTGACTTGACCATGTTCAAGCAAATGCCTGATGAAAATGTGCCGAACTTGCAGCAATAGGTCACCCCGCCGGGCTTCGTGGTTGGCAAGGGCTTCTTCCTTCAGGTGCCGGGATTCAAATAAATCGCGATCATAGCCGCAATTATGTTTGTCTTCTGTTTTTGTGATTGGTATCATTCGAGTACCTCCTGTGTGTCTTGGAGCGAATAAACGGATGCCCGCCGGTAGCCTGCCTGGCGGGTTTCTTTTTGCGCGTTGCAAATTACGATTGTTTGAGGGCTTGCTGATTGAGGTAGTCCAACCAGTCTTTTCCCAGAACAAATCCCCTGGCGTGAAGATATTGCACCCGTAAGCCATTCCTGCGAGCCGTTCGCATTGCATCGCGCTTCATGCCTGTTCGTCGCATGAATTCCTGGAGCGTGTAGCTTGCCCCACTAATAATTTCGCCGCATTCAGTAACCGCCATTTGATTATCCCCATGTCAGAGTATTGATTGTGTCGGAAACAACAGCGTTCCAACATCGACACAGGGGATTAAAGCGAAAAACGAAAGTCTGTCAAAAGATTATTTTTAACACTTGGCGAAGTGTTAAAAAAATGGTTAGAAAATGTTTATCACTTGGCGAAGTGTTAAACATAAAAAAGATACTCTTTTCTAAATGGCACGTCTGATCGTCATATCAGATATTGGTTTTTCATTCACTTTGTTGATAAACTGATGAGTTCTTTGCAGCCTTGCAATTACCTCAGATGTTTTTATATCCGGTGTTTCTTTGCGTATGCGGACAGCTTCTTCTTTCCATTCTTGATGGACGCGTTCTTTCTCTTCCTTTGAACCGTAAACTGCGTACGGACCTCTTTTTAGGACTTCATTCGATTGATTCTCGGTGCCAGTAATCTTGACCCCCGCTCTTCCTTTTACTTGCTGTCCAAAAGAATGACGAACTTCACCTTGTTGATTTGCAAGTAAAGCAAATTTAGCATTGATGCCAATTGGCACTGTCAATCTCGCTTTGGGGGACTCAGTGTCAAGTTGAATAAAAAGTTCAGGACCATCATTGCCGACAATTGCTGCTTTAACCTGGCCTGGCAAGGTATCATGAAGCCAATTTATCCCTGAGACTAAAGCCTTAAAATAGTGTTTTGGTAGCTTAGTATCATCAGGGTTCCAGCACTCACCACTGAGTTGAATTTCAACTATCCCACACATGGCAAGTAGGCAGATCGACTGGTCATCACTATCACCAAAGTCAGTAAATGGCACATCCACCCAATTTGTCGATAAGGTTTTAAGAATCTCGCAATTATGCTCAAATCTTTCCTTGAAATAATCACTGCCAATTGCCATCACATTACCCTCCCGAGCAAAATCCAAAAAAGAAAACAGGGAAGCCGGATGGATAGTCCGGTGTTCGATGATCAATCTATCCCCGTGAATCAAGGTGTTAGCCAGAGTGTTAGCTGGCGCAGCCACGAAACGCATTTTCGATAATCAGCCTACTCATTCCCAGCATTGTAAACCTAATTGGTAAACCGTCAATCCGATTCAATTCCGATAGGCTTCCAACGGTTCGGAAGTTCTACGGAACCGAAGGTTATAGGTTCGAATCCTATCGGGTGTATTGACTTACGTCAAATGGTCCCTCAAGTGTACCCAGGTACGTTTGAGGGATATTTTTGCTTTATCTCGTGTTTTTATTGAGCCTCAAGCTTCTTTTGAAGAATTCTATTTAGCGTTGTGGCGTCATTTTGCACGTTACCTGGTGCGTAATGTTTTTGAGTTGTTTCCCAGGAAGAATGCCGCATGATTCGGCTGATGACCAGGGCTGGGACATCTGCGTTTCTGAGCCGTTGGCTGAATGAACGCCTGAGATCGTGTGCTGACGCATACTTTTCGGGTCGCCCGCTTTTTTCATCTGCTTCACTGACCACAATTCCTGCTGCTTTTCCAATCCTGCTGATCACTTTCCCAACCCATTCAGCTTCGGGTCTGCTGTGTCGAACTTTTCTTCGAATTTTCAGTTGAAGTGACTGGGGGTTGAATATCCATCCAGTTCTTTGTTCTGGTGGTGTTTCTAATAGTAAAGATTCAAAATCTGGAATCATTGGGATACTTTCATGTGTATCGTTTTTCTGCATGGAAGCCGGGATGTTGAGAACTGGATGTTCTCCCTGATTCCAGATTGGTCGAATGGATCCCGGTTGATCCCAGGAAACATTCATCAATTCTTCGATACGCAAGGCAGATTCCCAAAGTCCGCGTAGAACATAAATCCAGGAATCAGTCGCCTCATCCCCAACCACTTCAGGAACCGCTTTAATCATCTTTTTGAATTCCGAATCAGTAAGCGGCCTCCCCTTCATGGCAGTCCCTTTGGGAACTTTGAGTCGAGGAAGTTTAGGTTCCTTCTCCAGCCAATCCTGTCGATAGGCCCAATTCAAAGCAGCCAGCACAGCTTTCATATAACCACGCACGGTATGAGGTGAACGTGTTCGTTTATTTTGAGATTGAGCACCAGCGAGAAGTTGAATCTGGAGTTTTTGAAGAACCGGTGTTTCAGCCATTTTGCCAATCGTTTTGGGTTTGATAATTCGCTCCGCTATATCCAACCTACTTTCTGCATCCTGGGCAGATTTATCTCGAAGCGTAATCAGGTGCAGAACGCGATATTCTTCCCGAAAATCTGACCAGTCCATTTCTGGACCATGTACTTTTTCTTTCTCGGGTCGGATTTCTATTCCCAGGAGAAGTTTCGCTTCAATTTCAGACTTTAATTTCTCTGCTTCTTCTCGATCTCGATTGCCAGTTGAAATACGAATTTCACGTTTCTCTACCGAGCAATAGTAGCGAATTTGAAACGGTCTCCCAGTCGGCTGTGCAATGCGAACCTTGGGTAGTTTGCATTGTACTTTTGAATCAGTCTTCTTTTTCCTTGCCATGTCGTCCACACCCTTATTGAAATTGTGAGTAAGTAAGTCATTGATTAAATGATGAAATTACTCACTGTCAGGTGTGGGGACACAAACAGAGATCCGATTGGAAGATAAAACGTACTCGATCCAATCTTTTCCGTGAATGTAACCTTGCTTATGAAGATAGGTGACCCGTAACCCTGCCCGGCGGGCAGAACGCAAAGTCGCATCAGAAACTCCCAATCGTTTTTTGAATGCTCGAAGAGTGTAAAGTTCGTCAGGGTTAATGACACCATTGATGGAGTCGTAAGTTGTAGTCATGTCTGTGAGCCTTTCGGGTTGTTAGATCAGTATTACCACTAATCACTACCCATTATTCATCCATACCCGTTTATTCACTAACAGGTCACACAACCCTTGTCGTAGTAACAAGTTACATCTATTGATTCCCTGTCGCATTATTCAGGCATGATTCTCAATTGAATATTCCTTAGTTTTTAGTTCAGCCTGGAATACAGTCCAAGGGTTAGTGACCGTACCCCTTATTACTGTACCCTTCAATGTTCTTTACCTGCTTCTCAAGCTTATGACCAATTATAGATTTAAGTGAAGGATTTGCTTTCACATAGAGTTCGTTCAATACGGTTTTTATATCACCATTTTCACAAAGCTGTCGATACTTCGCTGCCCCGTGTAGCGTACTGTGCTGGACCCCAAAAACTGGACAGGTTGTTAAGGTATAATGACAACCTGTACGAACGGTTTTTGAAAGGGTGATTATGACAAAGAAACGGCGGCCTCATTCCTCGTCTTTTAAGGCGAAAGTGGCACTGACAGCGGTGC
>JAJRTM010000746.1 GCA_024278285.1 Planctomycetota bacterium | reverse complement strand
TCGATGTTCTGTTTTCTTGGCTGAAGGCCAAAATCATCATAGCCTGGGGCAACGCCCCAGGAACAGATGAGTCGTCAACCTTTTGGCTGAAAGCCATAAACAAAAGCATTGAATATGGCTTCCAGCCAAAAAGAACAATTAAACAATTTCACCTGGGGCGTTGCCCCAGGCTATGGTGAAAGAGGCCTTTGGCCAAACAAAACAGATGAAACCGGACAGTAATTGTTCGAGCGATCCTTACATCTGTAAGTTTTGTGGCTTTTTCTAATGAATGATAAATAAAAATAGATGACTGTGCTTTCTCAAAACTCGACGGCTGATCTGCTTAATAATTTGATTGATGACCGCATTCTCCTGCTTGATGGAGCGATGGGATCGTTGATTATGGATACCAGGCCAACCGAAGCGGACTACCGTGGCGAGCAGTTCAAAAATCATTCGATTGATCTAAAAAATGCGAACGATGTTCTCTGTCTGACACAGCCGGATTTGATTAAGAGTGTGCATCGCCAGTATCTTGAAGCGGGTTCGGATATTATCGAAACGAACAGTTTCAATGCAAACATCATTTCGCTCGAAGAGTTCGCATTGGCTGAGTTGACGTACGAAATGAACAGGCAGGCGGCGAGTCTGGCAAAAGAGGTCGCGGAAGAATTTACTCGCAAGAATCCCGATAAACCGCGTTTCGTTGCAGGAAGTATCGGACCGACAAAAGTTCAACTTTCAATGAACGCCAACGAGGCCGGAGTGAGACCTGTTTCTTACGAACAGATGGTCGCTTCGTACGCAGAACAGATTCGTGGTTTGATCGATGGCGGCGTTGACATTCTGCTTCCCGAAACTTCCTTTGATACCCTCAATACGAAAGCGTGCCTGTTTGCGATTAGCCAGGTGTTTCAGGAAAAGAATATTCAATTGCCGGTGATGGTTTCCGGGACGATCTTTGCGGGCGGGCGGTCGATGACGGCTCAAACAGTCGATGCGTTTTATACTTCGGTTTCGCATTATCCGCTTTTCAGCATCGGCTTAAATTGTGCGCTCGGTCCGAAACAGATGCGTCCCTATGTGGAAGCGTTGTCGCAGGTCGCGGATTGCCGTATCAGTTGTTATCCGAATGCAGGTATGCCCGATGGAATGGGCGGTTTCGATGCCAGCCCCGCAGAAGTCGCAACCGAACTGGCTGCGTATGCTGAAAAGGGTTGGGTGAATATCGTCGGCGGCTGTTGCGGCACAACGCCGGAATATATTCGCCAAATTGGTGAGCAGACCGCCTCGCTGAAAACACGCCCGGTCCCCGTTTCGTCTGGAGTGACGGCTTATGCAGGTTTACTGCGATACGAAGTTCGTCCGGAATCCAACTTTCTGATGATCGGCGAGCGAACTAATGTAACGGGGTCTCGAAAATTTGCCCGTTTAATTCGCGAAGAGAAATACGACGAAGCGCTCAGCATCGCCCGCAATCAGGTGGAAGGCGGCGCGAATATTATCGATGTGAACATGGACGAAGGCTTGCTCGATTCGGTCGCGTGCATGCAGAAATTCCTGTGGCTCATCAGTGACGATGGCGATATTTCAGTGCCGATTATGATCGATTCCTCGAAATGGGAAGTCATCGAAGCCGGCTTGAAATGCGTGCAGGGCAAGCCGATTGTTAATTCGATCAGCCTCAAAGAAGGCGAAGAAGCATTCCTTGAACGTGCCCGGAAAATCCGCCAGTACGGAGCAGCAACCGTTGTGATGGCGTTCGATGAACAGGGCCAGGCGGCTGAAGCTGATCACAAAGTCGCGATTTGTAAACGGGCTTACAAACTGCTGACCGAACAAGCTGGTTTCCCTCCCGAAGATATCATTTTCGACCCGAATATTCTGACCGTCGCCACCGGAATGGAAGAACATAACAACTACGCAGTTGAATTCTTCGAAGCAGTCAAGCGAATCAAACAGGAATGCCCCGGCGTGAAAACTTCGGGCGGCGTCAGTAATGTTTCGTTTTCTTTCCGCGGGAATAATGTTGTCCGCGAAGCAATGAACGCAGCGTTTTTGTATCACGCGATTCAAGCCGGTCTGGATATGGGCATTGTCAATTCCAGCCAACTCGAAGTTTATGATGAAATCGATAAGGAGTTACTTGAATACATCGAAGACGTGCTGCTGAATCGCAGAGACGACGCGACCGAGCGTCTGGTCGATTATGCAGAGGAAATTAAAGATCAGAACAAAGGGAAAGTTTCCGAAGAGAAGAAAGCAGAGTGGCGAAACGGCACCGTCGAACAGCGTTTGCAGCACGCGATCATGAAAGGTATTACAGATTACATTGATGAAGACACCGAAGAGGCACGTGCGAAATACGGTCGGCCACTTGAGGTGATTCAAGGTCCGTTGATGGATGGCATGAGCGTCGTCGGCGAGTTATTTGGCGAAGGGAAAATGTTCCTGCCCCAAGTGGTGAAATCTGCCCGCGTGATGAAAAAATCGGTCGCGTATCTGACGCCATTCATGGAAGCAGAAAAAACAGAAGCCGGTTCAAGCTATCGTGGCGTTTTTGTGATTGCAACGGTTAAGGGAGATGTTCACGATATCGGCAAAAACATTGTCGCCGTTGTTTTGAATTGCAACAATTTCGAAGTGATCGATTTAGGCGTGATGGTCGCTACGGATGTCATTCTCGATACCGCGATCGAAAAAAAGGCGGATGTGATTGGCCTGTCCGGTTTGATTACTCCGTCACTCGATGAAATGATTTCGGTCGCACAGGAAATGAAACGTAGAGGGATGACAACGCCGCTGCTGATTGGCGGGGCAACGACTTCCGCCAAGCATACCGCGGTGAAAGTCGCCCCCGAATACGATCATATTGTTGCCCATTGTGGCGATGCCTCTAAAGCGGTTCCCGTGATCGAAGCGTTGATCGATGTTGAGAAACGAAAAGAGTTCGACAAAAAAAACCGAGCCGAACAGCAACGAGACCGCGACATGTTCGGCAAACGCCAGGAACGCAAACTCGCTTCTTACGAAGACGCCTTTAATAAACGATTCGCAACCAACTGGAAAACCATTGATATCCCAACGCCTGGATTCACCGGCCTGAAAGTGCTCGATGATTTTCCGCTGGAGAAAATTCGCGAATATATCGACTGGTCTCCCTTCTTTCTGACGTGGTCGCTACAAGGAAAATTCCCGAAGATTTTCAATGACAAAGTTGTCGGCGAAGAAGCCCAAAAGTTGTACGACGAAGCGAATGCGATGCTTGATAAAATTATCGCAGAGAAATGGCTGACCGCAAAAGGTGTCTACGGATTCTGGCCCGCCAATTCCGAGCGAGACGACATCATTCTTTACGACACGGAAGATCAAAGTAAAGAACTGATGCGATTCCCGATGCTGCGCCAACAATGGGAACGCAAAGGGCAGAAAGAGTTCCGTTCGCTGGCTGATTATATTGCCCCGGTTGATTCAGGACGCAAAGACTATCTCGGTGCGTTCGCTGTCACGACCGGCTTGAATATCGAAAAACAACTCGAACGATTTGAAGCCGAGCATGACGACTATCAATCGATCATGCTCAAATCGGTGGCGGATCGATTGGCGGAAGCTTTCGCAGAATGCTTGCATGTCCAGGCTCGAACTGATTGGGGGTTCGGCAAGAAAGAAAATCTTTCCAATCAAGAGATGGTAGACGAAAAATACCGAGGCATCCGCCCCGCGTTCGGCTACCCCGCCTGCCCCGATCACAC
>JAJRTM010000745.1 GCA_024278285.1 Planctomycetota bacterium | reverse complement strand
TTAAACGATTGCGTGGAAGACCGTATTTAACAGGTGCAAGCACGCCATCCTACGGTTGCGCTGAATAGTTACCTGATAAACAATTAAAGCAGAGCAAAGAGATGAAATCTCACTAAGTATTCAGATCACGATTGTTTATTCTGGGAGGCTTTCGCCGGTGAAAGTTTTGAACTGGGCTTTCATTTGTGCTTCCCAAAGTTCTTTGGAAGAAAGCACATCGCAGCCCCGTCCTCTGGCTTCATGGATCAATTCATGTTCAACCGGGATGTTGCATAAATCGACAATTGCCATGCTGGGACGGAAATAGGACGGGTTCACTTGCTGACGACCGGACCCCGCTTTGAGGGCGGGATCGGCTAGAAAAACCAGATCGCTGTGCATATCGTATATCGATTGAATCGGCACGACGCGAGCCTGCATTTGCTCGGCTAATTGCTGAGCCTGTTTTTCATCTGGACCGGTGATGGTGACAATGACATTCTCTTTCTGCAAAATCTGAATGGCTGTTTTAGCGGTACTGCCCGTGCCAATGATAAGAGCTGCGGAGCGTTTTCGCACATGTCCATCTTCTGATTCCACATGCAGAATGTTTCCCAGTTTTTTACGAAGCACACGCATGAGCGTATTGTAACCGTGCCAGCCGTCGGCTCGTTTAAGGAACAGATCGAAATAGCCTGTTTCGCGATCTTGCTGTTCTGCATGATCAGCCAGCGGTTGCAAGCGAGAAGCAAGTTTTGCATTGGCAACAAGCACCTTGATCTTGAGAATGTCGAACATTTTCGTCAATCGATCCAACTTTTCAATGTGCATTGGCAGACAACGTCTGTTCAAGCCGAGCTTGCGGAATCCTTCGTTCATCGTTTTCAGTGTTTCAGTCTCTGCTTCTCCCAAGCCTGCGACTGCAATGAAGGATGTTTTCTTATCGATATCATTAATGTGGTAAATATCATTCAGTTCGTGAATGGTCGCCTGTCCGGGAAAATCTTCCATCCCTTTTTCGAGTGCTGCATAAATCCACGGCGAATTATATTTTTTCCCCAGAACGGAAAACGTTAACTCCCCGCGACTCAAGCCTTGTCCGACAATCGGAATGGAACGACTTTGGCTCACAGCCGCTAAAAGGGGCCACGACTGACTGAGTGTTAATGTGGGCCAGCGGAATTTGATGATATCTGCCTGATGTTTTATCGCTTCTTCGAAAACAGAATCGACATCGTATTCGGGGCGATCCAGCCGAGTGAACGCGATCACCCGTTTTGTTTCGCCAAAGCGTGGCACTTGCGGGGCGATATCCAAATCGAGTTCAATATAATCCGGCCCGGCAACAATCGCCTGGCGAATTAAAGAAAGCCGCTCTTCTTCGCTACCATTCCAATGACCGCCATCCTGTTTGCGTCGGCAGGAAATAATGACCGGTTTATCCAGATCACCAATCAGATCTTTGAAATCAGGCGTTTTCGCGAGGTGATCAATACAAAGTTCAACAATATCGCCTTGTCTGGACGCATTGAGTAAATCGACTTTCGCCAAGGTGCGCGAAGTCGGCGTAACAGAAATGCAAATCATATTTTTAACCCTGTGGCCCTGCGGTTGTCTATTAAGAAAAGCAACTCGATCAGATAAGAAGATAAGGATTTATGTATTACTAAGGAACACTCGAACAATAACTGTTGTAACCTTGATGTTCTGTTTTCTTGGCTGAAGGCCAAAATCATCATAGCCTGGGGCAACGCCCCAGGAAAAGATGTGTCGTCAACTATTTGGCTGAAAGCCATAATCAAAGGCATTAAATATGGCTTTCAGCCAAAAAAGCAATCAAACAATTCTACCTGGGGCGTTGCCCCAGGCTATGGTGAAAGAGGCCTTTGGCCAAAAAAACGAATGAAACCAGACAGTAATTGTTCGAGCGATCCTAACGTAAAAGTTTGTGAACGGTGCACAGCTTTTGAAAATATCGTTTTGGTTGCGGCGAGTAGAATAGACCAACCGTGCTGGGTATTGTCTGAATTTGATTTATCGGTTGTCAACAAACATGATTGCAAGAATAGCAAGAAATTCGTTGTTTTTGTAAGTCCACTCTACGGATGCCCCAGCACGGCTGGTCTGTTCTGACTGCCGAATCCAAAAACTGTTCTTCAAAAAAATGCGTGCCGTTCGTAAACTTTTGCCGTTAGCAATATGAACCGAATGGACATCTTGAACGGAGTCGTCATAATTCGTTGCTTGCAGATCTGAATGTGCTAAGAACTAAAAGACAAAGATTCTTCTATGAATTCGGCTACAAAACAAATTCCGCCATCGACGGTGCAGGAAAAGAATCCGTTGCAGGTTCATTCGGCCTCGAAACAAAGAATGATCGGACTGCTGACGGGGTTTGCAGCGGCGGTTGGTTATACGTTGGCGAATATGGCGCTTCGACAAATGGCTAAACCGGCCGATTTTGATTGGGCGATCTGGGTGACGGCACAAAAAGCAATTCCTGCATCCCTTTTAACCTGGACCTTGGTTCTCAACAATTACCGATGTGGGCGAACTGCCTTTCCGCCGCGAAATTTGATTCTGCCGCTTATTCTTACCGGCTTAACGATGCAGTTTTCTGGCAACTTGATGTTTCAATATGCGCTCGGGTTTATCGGCCTGGCGATGACGGTGCCGATCACGTTTGCGTTACTGCTGGTTTCGGGAGCCGTTTGCAGCCGGTTTGTTTTAGGGGAACCGATCACGTTTCGCACTCTGTTGGCGCTGACAATATTGATGATCGCGGTGATCATCCTCAGTTTTGGGGCGGGGGAGGCTTCTCG
>JAJRTM010000744.1 GCA_024278285.1 Planctomycetota bacterium | reverse complement strand
TCAGGTCAATTTCCCATGGGGAATCACTTAAGTTCCCACGGGAACATGACAGCTTCGTCGGGGAAACCGGGCGGAGCAACGCGCGGCAGGACGTTTCTCCTTTGAGCCGGCAGCATGCGAAACGACCGGTTTCAGGCGGCAACCATGATTTCGGCTGATTTTTCTTGCCCACGCTTGACGTTTCATTAAACGGTAGGTAGTGCTTTTATTTTAACGAACCCATCATTATCTTTTTAGACTTTTGGATTAATTTGTCTACAGAAATCAATCTCCGAATAATCCATCTAATTTCCGCCGAAACCTTTTTCGTTGCTCTTAACCCAAATAATCTTGCGGCTTCTTTGATCAGATCATCTTCTGAAATACTTATCGAATTTTGCACACACTCAATAACCGCAAAGATAATCTCCTGGGGAGGTATGTGCTCAATTGGTCGTTTTACGCTTCCTCCATTGTAGACCCTAAGAGTTGCGTATTTCATATTTTCCGGCCACAAGAAATCTCCATTTACCCGCACACCATTTGTTGTTTTTGCTGCAAAAATCGCGCTATCTAACTTCTGGCTGATACGACTTCCCATTCGCACTTGAAACAAATTAGCAACTCGTCTCTTTACAACATCTCTATGAATTGGCCCTTCTTTTTCTACCAAATTCTTTATCGCCTGGGCAATTCTCCACGCTGAAGTGTTATGAAAATCTTCTGCCCCACAAAGATGTGTTCTCTGGAAATTTATCTGACGATACTCCTCTGAGTGTACTGGAAAGGGCTGCAAGCTTTCTATTTCCATGTAGTCATCCTGATACGATATTGTTAGTTTTTTTTTACCGACCTTCTAGGGCCTAATTTCTTGCTCTCATCAATTGCGGCTAACACTTTTTCAATCTCTGCATGTGGATTATCAATCCAATCACGCGACCAAATCCGATGAATTCTCCAGCCAAATCTATCTTCTAGCAACTGCTGTCGAAGTCTATCTCTATCCCTTGCAGTTGGGCTTGAGTGATATGTCGCTCCATCACATTCAATCCCTAACAAATATCTACCTGGCTGCTCAGGGTCCACCACACCAAAATCAATTCGATACTGAGATACCCCAACTTGTTTATGTAAAGTTATACCCCGTCGGGACAACGAATCGTACACCGCTTCTTCAAATGGCGAATCAAATTCTGCATTAGGATTGAATGTCTCATCTTCAAAAACGGCATTCACGCCATCTCGTGCACCTTCCATGTACCTTTTCAGCAACCTTGCTCCAAGACTCTGCGTTCGAGAAAGATCAATGTCTTCTGGCTCAATTGATGCTACTAACTTTACCGCTCGTCTAGCACGAGTAACAGCAACATTGAGCCGTCTCTCCCCGCCTTGTCGGTTCAACGGCCCAAAATTCATGCTCATCTTCCCGACTTCATCTTTGCCATACCCAACACTAAAGATGATAACATCACGTTCGTCTCCCTGAACTGTCTCAAGATTCTTCACAAATACCTGTTCTTCTTTGTTGTAATCAAACAACGAATATAAATCGGGGTTTTCCCGTTTCAACCTGTCAATTTCTTGTTCAATAATTTGCCGCTGGCTTTGACTAAACGCCACTACGCCAATTGATAGTTCCGGAGAGTGTTCTAACATTTTAAACACCAATTCTGCAACTTTTCTAGCTTCGATTGGATTATTACGCGCTCCCTTGCCGCGGCGATAAATACCGTCTGGCACATGAACAAATTCCAATCCTGTTGATTTGTCCCCTCTATTTGAATTTGGAAACGTTAAGAGCCTGTTGTCATAAAAATTGTAGTTGCTAAATGCAATCAAAGACTCATCTTCACTTCTGTAATGCCAAAGAAGCATCTTGTTGGGCATACTAATCGCATCACAAGCATTCAATATGCTTTCATAATCTTCAATGTCATAGTCATCTTCATCATACTCGTCTGTATCAATGGTATGGAAAAATCGCGTCGGCGGTAATTGATGACGGTCGCCGGCAATTACAACTTGTTTTGCCCTTACAATCGTTCCAACAGCATATTCTGGGGGGATTTGGGAAGCTTCATCAAATATCGCAATATCAAATTTATATATTTCGGGGTCAAGCAGCTGACTTACCGTTAAAGGACTCATCATTAGACAAGGTTTCAGATTCAATATCAAATTTGGTATTTCAGAAAATAACCGGCGTAACGGCTTGATACGTCTTTGTTTGTTTAATTCTTTTCGCAAAATTATTGTTTCTGCGCTGTCAGCCTGAACCCAAGTAGCTTCTGGTCGAGTTTTATACAGCTTTTCCCTAATTTCAAGACTCGCAACTTCTATAAGTTCCTTGTCTAGCTGTCTGAATCTGTCAATAGTATTGTTATAAGCTGAACTGCGAAAATTCGATAAAGCAGAATGTGATTGCGTTATCATATCCGACAACAAGACATAAAAACGTCTCTTGTAAACATTCTCCCATTGCTCAGCCAAGATACCCATTTCCAAGGCTTTATCAATAAAATCCCCGATCCCTTCATCTTTGCCCTGTTTAACAATATTACAGAAATTAACCCATTCAACAATTTGGTCAGTTTGAGTTGACCGCTCTGTGAACCACTCTATAAGCCCTTCTGCATCAGCACCAAAACGAGCCTGAAGAATTGCAGGTTGCTCGTTATCAGCAAACAAGGCTACTGCAAACTTATACAGCCCTATGATTTCTTTGTGATTCTTTTTCAACTCATTAACGGTTTCTCGCGATAAGTTGTAATCTCCAGTTGGCGTTAAGTCATCACTTAG
>JAJRTM010000743.1 GCA_024278285.1 Planctomycetota bacterium | reverse complement strand
TGAAGTGACGAACGTGACGGCTGAGGGCGAAATGCAGATGGCGAATCCGTTTGGCGGAATGCTGCAAGTGTTGAGCTCGCCGTTTATCGATGAACAGGGCGGCGAGGCGGCGAATGATTGGTATGTGGGCGATTTTGCCCGGCAATTTGTCTGGACGGAAATCTGGCCGGTTCAGACATTTTTGCAACGCTCGGAAAGTGAAGCTGCGTTTGAACGGGATGTCGTGCTGCGTGTGAAAGCCCGCTACTACGGCGGCCTCTCGGCTGTCGATACCGCGTTCGTCACCAAGGTTGATGGCGCAGCGTAAGTAAATTGGACAGGCGAGCCGGGGGTGTGAACCCCCTGGTTTCTTCGCGTGAATTTATCGGTGACCGGTAAGAATGCTCGAAAGTGACCAGGGCCATGACTGGCCCGGCTCGCCTGGGCTTGTGGGGTAGCAATCGTTTTTTTCAATTCATAATAGAGGCGACAAATTATGCGTATTGGTGGCAAAAGACTTCAGGAGAATTATTCACGAGTGGTGCGGTTGCCTCGTCCTGATGGAAGTTTCTGGGAGTTTGCGGTTTCACCTTTGCGACTCGGTTTTCATCAGACGTTACAACAGCGAGGAATTGTCGCTCCGTCTGCTCCGACAAAAGTTTCCCGCGATTCTTCAGGCAAGCCGCTTCGTGATGCAGACGGATTGGCGGTCATTCAGCGGGATGAAAACGATTCGCAGTACCTGGAAGCGGTCGAAGATTATCATCGGCGAGTGGCGATGATTGTGTTGTGGGAAGGCATGAAAAATGATGAGCGGATTGAATTCGAAACGCCTGCTCCGAAAGAGAATACGGGCTGGGATTCGTTTGCAGATCAATTGCATGCAGAGTTGGAACAATCGGGCTGGACAGCGGGCGATTTAATTTGGATGTGTGAGCGGATCGCGGAAATGAGCAATATGACGGGCGATCATTTTCGGGAATCGCAGCGGGATTTTTTCTCGGCGGCGGGGACGGACTCGACTTGAACGGACCCCGCAGCCTGGAGTTTTTTATCTTCCGTTTGTGTGAGCGATTCAGTTGGGATGTCTCGCAGTTTCGAGAAAAGTGTTACGCGGAACAGATTCAGTATCTCGCTTACGAACTGCTGAGGCAAAGCGATGAGCAGCAATAGCGGACCCTACGGTTCTAATGCCGATGAATCGATTAACGGTAGATAACAGATTCAACTTTTACTTTTCATTGAATATCACTCGGCACGCGAAGATGGGTGCAAGCACACCATCCTACGATTCAAAAACATGATTGAGAAAGGGAAACTTGTGAGCGACTTGACTGATCTTTCCAGTGTGAGCGGGGCGGAACTGACCGCGGAACAAATTCGAGGAATTTTGAACCAGATCGATTTGGATATCACCAATTTATTACGCGATGGAAAACTCTCCGCGTTGAAATATGCAGTCGCAGGAAATGCAGGCGCGAATGCAGATCGTGGATCGAACCTGCTGGCACTCTTACAAGCTCGCAGCAGTTACGAAAAGCTGCTGCGAGAACAGGAGCAACGCGAAACTCCAGGATGGATCGTTTCGCAGGCAGAAGGATAGGCGTTAGGTAGCAGGGATTAGGCGTTAGGAACAGGGGTGTTTTGGAATGTTGGAATCTCGTTCGGATGAAAAATTGGATCGTATTGTTGAGGCGCTTCATGAAGTGAATGTGAATTTGGGAGGACTTCAAGTGACATTAACCGGGCTGGTCGATGTGACGAACGATCATGAAACACGGCTGCGGGTGATTGAACGCTGGCAGAATAATTTGACGCCAATTCTGGCGGCGATGACGTTCGTGCTGGGCGTTACTTTTACCGAAGTGATTGATCGATGGCTTTGAGACAGGTCTGCATCCTTCCATGGTCCGCACAGCGGACCCTACGGTTTAATAACGTGTAACAGTCAGGAAAAACCATGAGTCTTACATTGCAGATACAGGATGACATCACGCGGGCGATTCTCGACTGGGGAGTTGCGATGACGTACCGCGTGGTCGAACGTCAGTTAAATCATGAAACGCAACAGGTGACGGAAACTTTCACGGATACCAGTTGCTCGGTGCTGATTGAATCGGAAGAAAGAATGCCGACGCAGGAGGCGGGCGGGCAGACGGTTGATGGGGCGATGCGTGTTGTAGTCAGCCAGGATGAATTGCCCGACGATGCACCACAGTTGACGGATCGTGTTTTGATCGCGGGCGAACAATATGACATCACCGCGTTTGAATTCGATTCGATCACGGGACTGGTTTCGCTGCATGTTGTGCGGCGTTAAATGTAGGTCAGGAGATATCGAAATGAGTATTCGTGTTGAAGTTGATGTGTCACAGGTTTTGGATCGATTGGAAATCGCGAGAAGCGGACTTGATCAGAAACGGCAGGAGTTTGTTCGGGAGTTGGCTCGGCGGTTGATGCAGCGGATTATTGAACGGACGCCGGTGGATACGGGACGGGCTCGGGCGGGCTGGAATGAGGGAGTGGGGCAGGAAGTCGATGATGGTCAGTCAACACAGATTTCTGTTACGAACGATGTGGAATATATCAATTTCCTGGAATTTGGAACGAGCAAGATGCAGGCAACCGCGATGGTCCGCAGTAGTTTGAGTCAGTCGCCAGGTGATGTTGGATCGATTCGGTTGAATATTTTTGAATAGCAGCAGGCTGGGAAAATGATGAGTACACAATTTCTACATGAAGATTTAGTTCGCAGTTTGACAGCTTACTGGCGAGACACATTTACGACGACCTGGCCGACAGTTTATCCGGGGATGCAGGATGATGTGACACTTCAGCAGGCGTGGGTGGAATTAGATTTGCCCTGGATAACGGATCGCAAATCGCGCCTGTCAGGACTGCAATTTTTAGATTTTGGTTTGGATGTGCATTGCTTTTCACGGCGGGATGACGACCTGGCTCGGATGCGGGTGATGATCGATGCGGTGCGTGGGATGTTATCGCGACAGATTATCGCGGTACGGGATTTTGATCTTTCTGCACAACCTGCGATTGGGTATGCCAAACTGAGCGAGCCGGAGGTTCGAGATTTCTCGCGGATTGAACGCTCGGTAAAAGGGAGGCCGCTTAATCATTCGCTGGTCAGTTTTCGCGGGTTGGCACAATTGGTGGATTGATTGATAGGCGTTAGGTAGTAGGGATTAGGCGTTAGGAAAACATAAAGGAAATATAAATGGCTGTTTCTAATTTGGTGCGGAATTTGCGTGATGCGGAGTTGGTTTTGAGGGATGGGGCGTCGCCAACGGCGTTGACGTTGGCGGTGCTTCTTGATGAAGGAGATTTGAGTTGGACCGAAAAAGTGAACACGATTGAAATTAAAGATCGTGGCAAAATCAGTGGCGGGCATTTGCGTCAAGGGGATGACGAATCGGTTTCGGTTTCGTTTTCCGCCAAGTGGACACAACTGATTGGCAAGGCAGCCAGTTCGGGCGATCCGCTGCAGTTGTATGAGTTTTTGACGTTCGCTTCAGGCGCGGGAATTTCCAGTACGTCTGCAGATGGCGAACAGGAAACACTCACTTTTGAATTCACGATTCTCGACCCGGCTGGCGTGGCAAGTGAAAAAGTGACGTTTTCAAAAGTGTATCGGGAATCGTTGAGCATGACCGAGGGAGACGATTACAACCTGATTACGTTCAGCGGAAAAGCGTTCGTGACATCGCCGAGTGTTGCGCGGGTTTGACGCTAGGCGTTAGTATCTTATCAACGAAATGCTGCGCAAAACTGGCAGAATATTTTGTAGCGACCGTCGCCAGACGGTGGAAATCGAGTTATTAATTCGTCCACACTCTGGCGAGTGTAGCTACGATCTAGTTGGTTCCGGTTTGTCCGGGTTAGGCGTTAGGAATAAAATTATGGCTGGGTTTTCGGAATCTTTGACGGTGCGGATTCTTGCGGATAGTTCGCAGTTATCGCAGGAGTTGGATGATGTGATTTCGCGGATGAATTCGTTTAATCAACAACTGGAACGGATGGGGAGGAGTCAACGGGGGTTGACTTCTTTGGCGAGACGGTTGCGGGCGCTGCGGTCTCCTTTGGGGCAGGTTTCTTCGATGCTTCGGCGGGTGGTTTCGCAGGTGCGTCAATTAAGTGGGATGTCTGTTTCGCTCAATGTGACTCCTGCGCTGCGGGCGCTAGCGCAACTGAGTGCAGCGATTTCGCGAGTCGCTGCCCAGCTTGCTGCACTTGGCGGTGGTGGCAGAGTTCCTGGAGGGGTTCCAGCAGGAGGCGGAAATCCTGGTGGTGGTTTTGGTGGAGGTGGCGGTTCGCAAGGGGGCGGCAGGGTTTCGGGCGGCGGTTTTTCTGGTGGGATACGTGGTTTTTCCAAAGGAGGACTTGTAAGTGGTCCAGCCGGGGTGGATCAGGTGCCTGCGTTATTGAGTGCGGGGGAATTTGTGTTGCAACGCTCGGCAGTGGATCAGTTGGGGGGATCGTTTTTGGAAGGGTTGAATCGATCGCGAGCGAGTTCGCAAGCAATGAGCGATTTGCAAGCACCTGTTGAGCAGACGGTGAATCAGTTTGGCGAGATTACGATTCAGGTTTCTCAATCAGTGGATCTGGATGAAATTGTGAATGACTTGCAATTCGCAGGGCATCAATTACGTAACCGCAGGGGATGAATGTAGGCGTTAGGTAGTAGGGATTAGGCGTTAGGAAAAAGTAGGGAACGCTGTGCAGAGTAACCAGGGGGTTAACACCCCCGGCTCGCCTGGCCTGTTTTTTATGAGGAGATGAAAGATGGCTTTGCAATTTAATCCGACGATTTTGAAGCAGGGGAGTTATCATGAACTGCCTGGGCCGATTACGAAAATGCGGATTCAGGATCGTTGGGATTTCAGTCGTTATAAAGTGCTTTTGGAAGATGGGGATGGCGTGACGGGGATCTCTCGCAATGGTGTTGAGATTTCGATTGCGGGACAGATCGCGATGCAGAATTCGCAGTTGCTGTTGAGCGAAGAAGAGATGTTCGCTGAGCTGGAACAGTTGCGAGTTCTGCTGGATGCTTCTTCGGATATCAAGTTTTCGTTCTTTCTGTATCGTGATGAGGCGACCAATACGTATCGGTATTTTGAAAATTGTTCGGTGTCGCGGTTTCAGTACAACCTTTCTCGGTCGAATTTG
>JAJRTM010000742.1 GCA_024278285.1 Planctomycetota bacterium | reverse complement strand
TCGAAACGAATGGCAGTGACCGGCGGCAGCGGCGGCGGAACGCAAACGATTATGCTTTGTGCGATTGATTCTCGTCCAATCGCTGCGTTTCCGAACGGGATGGTCAGCAGTTCGATGCAGGGAGGCTGCCCCTGTGAAAACGCATCACTACTTCGAATTGGAACAGGCAATGTCGAACTGGCTGCGTTGTTTGCGCCGAAGCCACAGGGAATGACCTCTGCCAACGATTGGACGAAAGATATGCTCGTTCAGGGAAAAGGATTCCCAGAACTGAAAAAACTTTACACCATGTACGGCAAGCCTGATAACGTCATGTGTGCAGACCTGCGACACTTCCCGCACAATTACAATTACGTGACACGGGCGCTCATGTATTCGTGGTTTAACAAGCATTTGAAACTCGGACTATCGGAACCAATTGTCGAGGAAAATTATAAGCTGCTCACCAAACAAGAGCATGCCGTCTGGGATAAAGAGCATCCCCGACCTGAAGGGGGCGATCAATATGAACGAAAACTGACTCGCCAGATTGCAGACCGCGACACAGCATTATTAAATGCACTTCCGAAAAAAGAACGGCAAGAAACAATCCGCACCGCCTGGACAACGATGATTGGTCGCGGGCTACCTGCTGCCAATGAAATCACTTTCGATAATGGACAATTACGCTTCCCTTCCAAAAAAGAAGTTATTCCCGTTGTGACTTTGAAGCCGACAGGCAAAGTGCAATTTATGGCGATTTATCTGCATGGCGAGGGTAAAAATGGTCTCTTCACCAACACCGGAAAACCGATTCCTGAAGTACAAAAAATACTTGAGCAGGGCGGGCTTGTTATTACTGCTGATCTTTTTCGACAGGGAGAATTCCTGAAAGGATCGCAACCAGTGACGAAAACGGTAACGGTCCCCAACCCAAGAGAATACGCCGGCTACACGCATGGTTATAACCATTCCCTGTTCGCCCGCCTAACACATGATGTTCTTAAACTGATTACGTTTGCAAAAACATTAGGAAATCAAAAGATCGTTCTGATCGGCACCGATGGCGCAACGCCATTGGTCGCCGCTGCCGCTGCGGTTGCAGGAGACAAAGTTAATAAAACGGTTATCGATAATCCTGAGTTCCGCTTTGCAGAGATCAAAACGTATCGCGATCCCAACTTCATCCCCGGTGCCGTCAAATATGGCGACCTGCCCGCGATTCTGGAACTGAGTAACGAAGTGACTCATTGACAAGATACTCATTAAAAGGAGCACAAACTTCCTGTCTGTCTTACGACGCCCGAATAATATCTGTCGTCTCCTTGATGTTCTATTTTCTTGGCTGAAGGCCATGACTATCATAGCCTGGGGCAACGCCCCAGGAAGGGAGAGTCGTCAACCTTTTGGCTGAAAGCCATAAACAAAAAGCATTGAATATGGCTTTCAGCCAAAAAGAGGAATCGTTTCCATTTCACCTGGGGCGTTGCCCCAGGCTATGGTGAAAGAGGCCTTTGGCCAAATAAAATAGATAAAACCCGAGAGGGATTTCTTGATCGTTACAAAAAGAATCGTGATAAGGAATTCCTTAATTCCGTACCGGATAAAAAAAGATGCAACTTGATATTCTGGCAACTGGAATTCTTTTTAAGAATCAGATGCCTCATGTAAAAAGTATTCATGCCTATTTCCCTTCGGTTGCAGTGATGCCGAACGGTTCTCTTGTTGCCATGTATGTTCTGGGAGAAGCGTTTGAAGCCGTCAATCAGAACATCTATTTGTCCCGCTCTGATGATGGGGGAAACGCCTGGCAACATCAGGGGCGAATTGAAATCGATCAACCGCTCAAACAGACTTCAACATTCGGACGCATCGCTGTCACAAGCGAAGGAGAGTTGATTGCGAATCTGACTCGGTTTAATCGCGATGCCTATCCCGACCAGGGACTTTCCAATCCCGATACATTGGGGATCGCTCCGGCTGAAATGTTGCTGATTCGCTCCAACGATGATGGCAAAAGCTGGAGTGAACCAGAAGTGATGACAGCTCCGTTAATTGGTCCGGAATTTGAAATTTGCAGTCCCGTCACCTTCTTGAATGACGGGCGTTGGGTGTTACCAACATCGACCTGGCGAAGCTGGGAAGGCAATTTACCAAATGGGAACCGCACGGTTGCGTTCGTCTCCGAAGATCGTGGTCAGACCTGGCCCAAATATTTCGATATTATGCACAGCGAGAACAACAATCTAATTTTCTGGGAATCAAAAATAGTACAGTTTGCAGATGGGCGACTGATCGCGGTCGCCTGGTGTTACGATGAACAAGCCAAAGCCGATCTGCCGAATCAATACTCCCTCAGCAACGATGGCGGTGATTCCTGGTCGCCCTATTCTTCCACCAATTTACAAGGGCAAACGCTGACACCGTTCTTGCTGGAAGATGGACGAATCCTGAATATTTACCGCCGAATGGATCAACCGGGATTATGGGCCGCGTTGGCTGAACTCCAAGGCGATTCGTGGATTAATCTGGACCAGCAACCACTCTGGGGACATCGTTCAGCCGAAGGAGCCACAGCCGTTGGTGAAAATATGTCAGACAATTTTGCTGTTCTGAAATTCGGAGCCCCCAACATTGTCTGTCTGCCTGATGGCGATCTATTTGTTACTTTCTGGTGTTACGAACAATGTGTCAGTCTTATTCGTTGGTTTCGATTGTCTGTTTCATAAAACTGTCAGGAACGCTCATGCAAGTTTTCAAACATTGCTCATTTCTTTATCTTCCATTATGTCTCTTTTTATGTTTCCAATGGACAAACTGTGAAGCTGGAGAAAAAGTTAAGCCGCTCGCCTATACCATTTCGCGAGAGAAACTGTTGGAATCGAAACCGAATACCCACACGTGGTTTCATCCGCGAGTGGTTGCCATGCCTGGCGTTGGAGATAGTCAATCACCTGAAGTCTTGATGACGTTTCAAAAGTTGCTGCCTGTTTCAGATTATTTTTCTGGAATGAGTACGATGCAGTATTCGCCGGGAACGAATTCATGGGGCAAATTGATCACACCTCCCGAACTTGGCTGGGTAAAAAGTGCAGGAGATGTTGATATCGCGGTGGCTGATGTCACTCCCGCCTGGCATCCTGGGCATCAAAAAGTAATCGCCATTGGTGCGCAAGTGCGATACAACAAAAAAGGACATCAACTCGATGACAAAACGCGAGCCCATCAAACAGCGTATGCCGTTTACGATCCCAAAACTAAGAAATGGACATCCTGGAAGAGATTGCAGATGCCTGCGGATAAAAAGTTCGATTACGCCCGCAGTGCCTGTGCGCAGTGGCTGGTCGAACCGGATGGAACGTTGTTACTGCCGTTCTATTTTGGCAGCAACAGTAAAGATCCTTTTTCTGTAACGGTCGTACGCTGCACATTTGATGGGACCGATATCAAATTCAAAGAGCAAGGCAATGAATTAAAACTGAATGTTGTTCGCGGGCTCGTGGAACCCTCTCTGATTAAATTTCAGAATCGCTATTAT
>JAJRTM010000741.1 GCA_024278285.1 Planctomycetota bacterium | reverse complement strand
GGATACCCCAGGTTACGATCCAGCCAGCGTGACGGGAATGATCGCGGGCGGGGCGACAATCTCTCTCTTTTCAACAGGTCGCGGTAGCTGTTTCGGCAGTAAACCGACTCCCACGATCAAAATCTGCTCGAACTCTGCGACTTATAATCGCCTTGTAGATGACATGGATATCAATGCAGGAGAAGTGCTTAGCCAGGGGGGGCTGGAGAAAACAGGGGAAGAAATATACCAGATGATTATCGATGTCGCTTCCGGAAAAGAGACGAAGAGTGAACATCAGGGCATCGGCGATGAGGAATTCTGCCCCTGGTCGCCCGGTCCGATTTTCTAAACAGGACTTCTCCTGCCCGGCTGCTTTAATAATTTCATTAATTGCCCGTATTGGTTATCGAAGCCTGAAAAGAGTCTCTTTCCGTCCCGCAGCATCGGTCATATCTTGTTACAGGTTATAGAGATACGGATATTTAATAAAGATACCCTCTCTTGTTGATGATGTGACGTTCGCATTCCGTAAAACTGTTTTTTCCGCTGTGATCGGCGCGACCACACAAATCACTACAGAAGTAAAACGCCAAAAATCCGCTATCTCCGGCACAATCGTTACAGCTTCTCAATTTGCAGGACCGATACTACGGCATAGGTCCAGTATTCTGCGCGGAGACCAATATTTCATTGCGTTGAAGTGATCGCAGATTCTGAAAAACAGGTAATGATCGAATTGTCTAAGAGAAACGACCCCACCATGACTGATATTCTAAGACAAAACGATCACAAAGACTCAACAAAACGTGTTTGTCAAGGACGACCTCACATGCGAGGATTTCGCCGATTTTGTGCAGGAATTGCAGTTTTATTAGCGGCTCAGACTGCCCATGCTCAATACGGACCGGGCCAACAGCAGAATCCTGCTGCTGGCGGGCTTTCGTGGCCACCCCCTCATATGCGGGGGCAGATGCCTTTTTCACCCGGTGGGCAACCCCCTGGAGCAGTACCTTCTTCGATTGTTCCTGCTCAATTCCAACAAGGAATGCCAGCCGGTCCTCCCGGAATGGCACCGATGTATGGTCCGGGCAATCAAATGAATCCGTATCCAGGGTTAGACCTGTTTCGTTACGGCACCCAGCGTACCACGAATGAAGGTGGGTTGTGGTATAAAGAAATGTTGAACAGAAAACGTGATTTCAATGCTTCTGTTGAGTACCTCGTTCCAATCTACAATTCACCCGGCGATCAGTTGTTCGGTTATGGCGGGATTTCTACCGGTGTTGAAGAAACAGATCGTATCCCACCTTCTGAAATTTCAATTCCTAGAGATACTGATATTAGTTCAACCGGTAGTGTTGGTGGTGGTGGCGGTGGCGGCGGCGGCGGCAATAATGGCGGTGGTGGAAACAACAATACTGCCGTACTGCCACAAAGCATCACAGACTCTTATTTCCCTTACCGTCGTTTTGGGGAGATGTTTGGAAACCAGGCAGGTGGTGGGGTCCAGATGAGCTTCGGGTTTACTGATGAAGATGGAAGTGGAATAAGTGTTTCAGGATGGTATGGCGGTGAGGCAAACAGCACTTTCCAACTTGGTGCAGAGCCACGCCGAACATACATTCCTCAGGAAGATCCTTTCGGGAACCCTTTAAGCGGGAACGATCCTCAGTATCTGACAGAGCTGAATGCCCTGAATGGTTCCTTACCTATTAACGATGGCAGTGGCATCGCTGACCGAATCCCGTTTGATCTTCTCTTCGAAATGCAATTCTCTCAACAGGCTTGGGGAACAGGAGTTCAATTCCTGCGACCAGCGGTTGTCAGAGGCAGTTGGTATACGCTTCGTCCTGTACTCGGAGTGAAATATGTCGATATTCGAGAATCATATAAGTTCCGCGGTTTAGATAGTGGAGCAGAATACGAGTTTTCCAACTTCAGTAATGTAAACCAGGGTAACAACGGTGGCAACGGTGGTGGTGGTGGTGGTGGCGGTGGCGGTGGCGGTGGTAACAACGGTAACGCGACTGTAGAAGAAGTTGACGGAAGGCCAATCCAGGATGAATTCAACGATGGAACAGTCAACGGCAATCCAGCGCCCAATCGTCCCAATGTTGCCCCTCTTCCAACCAACCCCTACGAAGTGCAAATTGGGGCATCGAATCAATCTCGATCTGCAGGGCCGGAATTTGGATTCCGAGCTGATATGGCAGGAGGGGGAGATACCAAACTCTGGTTCATCGCAACGGCTGGGATAGCTGCTACCAAAGAAACAACAAACCTAAGTGGCTTTGGAGTTTATAACCGTTTTCTCAACAATGTGGATCCCGATAACAATATCCTGACACCGGATGGCGGAGAACTGGGAACTGGTGTTGGAGCACTTACCGATGCCCAGACAACGTTTAGCGACCAGGCAACGATCACCCATGTTTCGCCCATGTTGGATTTGGCTGTTAACTTTGAAATTAAACTCTTCGAACATATCCCACTGCTAAATCGTATCGATGTTCTTGAAGATGCCCGGTTCAAAACCAGTTACGGGTTCCTGTATGTGGGAAACATTACGCGACCACAAAATTCGATCAACTACACAACTTTCCCGATCAATCCCAGTATCGATCCTGACCGAAGTGGCTGGACGATGCAAAAATGGACTTTTGGTATCGACTGGGAATACTAATACTGTTGATGATTAACAAAAAACCGGCTGCCGATTGATTTCGGCAGCCGGTTTTTTCATGGAGCAAATGGCAAGCGAAAAGGCCTCGTTCGATTTCAACTATTTTGCTGAATTGTTGCGAGTGATGAATTGTAGAGGTCATCACTGAAGGCAATTTCGTCTGAGCCGGGAGTGGGCAGAGCTTGAAGAACGCTTAACCCTTCTGTTTCTCGCAAATTAATTAAGTTACTGTCGTGTTCGCGATCAACATTGTTTCCCTGGGCATCTTGCACTCTGGCAACAATTGGCTCTGTGTAGAAATCCTGATTTCGCCTGACAACTTGAGCAACAGATCCATCTGTCAGGGTGACAAAGCTTCCAATGGGAAACAGCGATTGTATTTTCAGTAGCGACCGCACAATATCGGGATCGACATATCGCTCTTTTGCCTGTCGGATCAAGCATTCCATTGCTGCGTATCGCATCATCGGGGCGCGGTACGGTCTTTGCGATGTCATGCCGATGAAGGCATCTGCAATTTGCAGAATTCGTGCAAATTGATGAATGCTGTTCCCTTTGCGACCACGGGGATATCCCGTCCCGTTGAATCGTTCATGAACCTGATACGCAATGACCGAAACAACTCGCGGCAACGAGGAAACATTCTGTAACATTTCCAGTGAGTAAATAGGGTGTTTTTTAATTTCCAGCATTTGTACCTGGTTGAGTCGCTCGGTCGCATTTCGGATTTCCTCGGGAACACGCATCATTCCCCAATCGTGAACCAGGCCCGCAACAGCCAGGTTACGGGCGTTGTCTGCATCGAGATCCATTTCAATCCCGATTGCCATCGCGAGCAGGGAAACTTCCAACGAGCGCGAAGCAATGGAATCTCCCTGGAATTGATCCATCGCAGAGGTGAGAACGTTATCGGTATCGGTCGTCATTTCCTGTAAGTATTGTGCAGCCATCGCTGAAACAATATCTCCATCCATCGTCTCGCCATGCAGCGCCTCGCCAATCATCGAGTCGAGTGCCTGCCCATTCAAGCCGTGCTGTTCTACCAAATGCTCTCGCTGTTTTTTGTCGTACCCTTTTCGTCCCAGAAATGCGACATTGTTCTTGACGGCAGGCCCATCATTTTTGACCGTCAACAAACCAGATTCAACAATGGCATCGATCTTCTTGGTTAACTCGGTATCAAACTGTGCAATCGATTTGATATTGCCTGGATCAACCTGACTCAGCGTGACACGCGAGAGATCTTCCTGGGAGACCATTACTGTTTTATCGCCACGGTTTTTTAATGCTTCTTTTACTTCTTGCGTAATTTCTGAATTCGCAGCGAGCAGCAGGACGCCGTTGTTATCGTAAAGTGGTGAATTAAGCGTTCGGCCAATGATCAAGTCATTCAATGAGATACTGACATGTTCTTCGGTTTTGCTTGCATCTCTGTTCTGGTTGGCTTCTTGAATAGCACTCATCTCGGTTGATCCATTACTACAACGTTAAACAATAGTGAAGGTGGTTGATCTGGCTGGTCGATATTTTTGACAGGAGACCATGTCTAAACCTAGCTTCTTTCGAAACACCAGGTGTTTCTCATTACTTCATTGAGGCATTCACTGCTCAAGAACGCAGCTTCAAAGTCCGGTTCTGGCAGTCATACCGATTGGCCCGATGACGTTGTCTGCACTCTCTTGGCAAGTTGCTGTTTTATTGCAACATTTCCTGCACGGTCCCGGTTCGTGATCTAGCATTACAATGAATTTACACTTTGGGGCAGTCAGGCTCTGCTTGCTTCAACTTTTCAAACCATGACCCGCAGGAGTGAAACTCATGGCAGACTTAATGGAAGCCAATTTAACGGCAAGTATTATCAACCCGGTGCTGGAAGCAACGATCGAAACATTCGACATCATGCTCGGCTGTGCGGTAACGAGAAAAGAGTTGCAACTAAAAACACGTGAAACACCCTTTTACGACATCACAGCAGTGATCAGTCTTTCCGGGGCGACTAACGGGACCATTTGTTTGAGTTTACCTAAGGAAACGGCATTTGAAGCTGTCTATCGGATGATCGAAATGCGGCCTGAAGAAATTGACGAATTGGTTTGCGATGCCGTGGGCGAATTTTCCAATGTGGTTGGTGGATCAGCCAAAGACAAAATTAAAGATCCCAACATGCACCTCGGACTTCCCAATGTCATTTATGGCGAAAACCATCATATCGAATTTCCTTCGCAAGCCCATCCGATGTATGTGAAATACGATTCCGATATCGGCCCATTCATGGTCCTGTTTGGCTTCGTCGCTGGTTAATTTTTAAAAAAACAGGCGATTTCAGTTAGTAAAACTTCATCATTTCGATTAGAGGGATTTCAAAATGAATATTCTTGTTGTAGACGATTCTGCGATGACTCGCATGGTTGCCAAAAAAACATTAGGTACTCTTGGGTATGAAAATGTCTTTGAAGGAGAAGATGGCGTCCAGGGTCTGGAAGTTTTCAAACAGAACTCGATCGATGTCATCTTCACCGATTGGAACATGCCTAATATGAACGGACTGGAATTGTTAATCGAAATCCGAAAAATCAACAAAGATGTTCCCATCATAATGATTACCACTGAAGGCTCTCGTAGCAAAGTGGTTGAAGCAGTACAAAATGGAATTAGCGATTATCTCGTCAAGCCATTTACACCAGCCAACTTGAAAGAAAAACTTTCTAAATGGGTTGGCGTAACAGCCTAGTTACTCTTCTAAGAAGAAAAACTCATTTGAATCCACGACGATATTTACGATTGAAAGAATGGACCTGATCAATGTCAGACCAAATCTCAGCAGAACTAGATTGTGATGAGCAACTCCTGGAAATGTTTGTCAGCGGCGCAGCCGATCTTCTCGACCAAATCGAAACAGACCTGCTTCGACTGGAACACATGGGAGATGAATGGGACGACGAACTCGTCAACAAAGTCTTCCGTTCTGCCCATACAATCAAAGGAGAGTCGGGATTCGTCGGTCTGGAAGTGATTGGAAAACTTTCACACAGTATCGAGAATATTCTCGACATGGTTCGTGATCGTATTTTTGTTGCAGATAACGAAACCATCAATTTGCTGCTCGAATGCTTCGATAAACTTCGGCACTTAACCGAAGAAGTGGAGACTTCGAACGATGTAGATGTTTCGGACTATGTGAGCCGACTACAGGATTTAGCAGACCGAAAAACCGGCGGCGATACGATACCTGCATCACCCGCACAAATAGCCGAACCTGTTTGCGAAGAAGAGACCGTGCAAGATACGGAACCTTGCGAGGAAATCGCAGCAGCACCAGAAGCCGAACCCGTCCCTGCTGCACCGAAATACTCAGCAGACGAAGTAGAAAACAAACCAGCCGATGTTTTAATCGTCGATGATGATCCGATGATTCATTCCTTGCTTAGCCATCATCTGGATAACATTGGAATTACTTCCCAGGCAGCCATGTCATGCGAACAGTGCCTGCAGATGCTGCGTAATAATTCGTATCGTGTCATTGTCCTTGATTTTGAACTACCCGATGGGCAAGGTGTTGAAATCATCCAGGAAATCAGACACATCCACCCACTGGCTCAAGTGGTCATGCTGACCGGCAAAGTGAATATGCACAATGTGATTAACTGCCTCGAAGCGGGAGCGATCGACTTTTTGCCCAAGACAGATAATTACCATTTGATTGTCGATCCGATTCAACTTGCACTCGTCAGGTCTTACCGCTGGTTGTCCCTCATCAACGGCAAGCGACAAACCGCAACGGTATAATATTATTCAAATGCAGAACTCATTTTTGCAAGTTGTGTGAGCGCGTCCTCCAGAGTTGGCACGACGGCACCGGAAACTCTTCCGTCACGATCACATCTGGCCAGGTCGATCAATTCATCAACAGATTCTTCCCGGCGAAGCCATTTCGGTAACTGCGTTCCCTGCAAATACGCATGCGCATAATCAAGTTCGCCTACCAGAAATTCGATTCGTTCGCTTACCCGATCCTGCAACACTCGCATCGCGGCTTCGCGTGGGATACGGGGATCGACCACAAAGCCAATATCGTGCAGCAGGCAGGCCCATAAAAATTCCTCATCGTACGGATGAATTTCCTGCCCAAGTTTGTAAACCTGAAGTGAATGATACAACGCATCCCCTTCCGGATGCGTTTCGTAATCCCACTGGAATCCTGCTAATGCTTCAAGCATCGGGCGAAACATTACGCCCCACTGCTCGCTTTCGTTTTCATTGTTACCGGATAACTCTGCATTTTGCTCGAACGAACTGGAAGGTTCTTTGTTCCAATCAACTGAAAGGCTCAACGCATCCAACTCTTTCATCACCTCTTCTTGAGTAGGGACATCTGCCGAAGAAAGCCTGCCCTTGCTGAGCCAACGCATCGCCCGCATTCTCGCGGTGTGAAAGTTGCGAACTTTTTTGCGAGCAATCAGCCTCGCTGCTTCTTGAGCAATTCGTAATCGTAATAAAGAAGACTGATTATCAGAAGATCGATTTCTGGACATGAAAATAACTGGATCGTTTAAGCCATCCAATCGCTTTTGCTGTTTGATACTTGTTGCTGTTTGATACTTGTTGCTATTTGATACTGATTACCCAAACGTGGTACACTAAATAAAATGACACGAAGTCAATCAAAAGATTGTACCATCTTCAAAGCGGGATCGTACAGGACGATTTATTCAAATTATTACCCCAATCGCGCACGTACATTGTCTGGACACATCCGTTTTGTTAAAGAATCAACAAGAGTATTCGAATATGGCAGGGGACACTTCGCAAGAACCATCACTTCCGGAGATCATTGCGCGATGGCAGCAAAAGCAGATTCTGTTGAGCGGAACAGAGATTCAATTAACGATTCCGGCTGATCCTGATGAATTATTGCAGCACGTGGATCAATCGGAAGAGGAGGGAAAAGAATCTTTCGATCCGTACTGGGGACATCTTTGGCCCGCAGCT
>JAJRTM010000740.1 GCA_024278285.1 Planctomycetota bacterium | reverse complement strand
GTTATCGCAGCTTAAAGATGTGCTCGATGTTCCGAATGGAGATCGCTGCATGCACGAATTTGTCGCCTCTGCAAAATCATGGAAACAGAACGGCATCTCTGCGATGGATATCGCCAAGCGTCTGCTCGATTACGGTTTTCATGCTCCAACGGTTTACTTTCCGCTTGTTATTCCTGAAGCCATGATGATGGAACCAACCGAAACCGAATCGAAGGATACACTCGATGATTACGTGGCTGCGATCAAAGCGATCCTGAAAGAAGAACCCGAATTCCTGCACAATGCTCCGTACTCAACACCGGTTTCTCGCCCTGATGAAGTCAAGGCAGCACGCAATCCGATCCTCGCCTGGTGCCCGTGTGAAGAAACGAATCAGGTGACAAACTCCCCGAAAACGGAAGCGGTATCAGGGTAAACGAAAACAATATTTCTATGAAACCTGCAACCGAAGGCAAACTCTATTTTGATCTCGCCCCAATTTCCGGTGAGTTCAACATGGCACATGATGAATGGCTGCTGCAGCGAGCCATCGAAGCGGACGAAACTTCATTGCGTTTTTATCGTTGGGAAGAACCGACTTTGAGCCTGGGCTATTTTCAGGAAAAGACGGGCAAGGAAATCCCGAAGCGTTTTGAAAATCTTCCGAAAGTTCGCCGCCTTTCGGGGGGCGGGGCGATCTTGCACGATCAGGAAATAACCTATTCCTTCGCAATCCCGGCGATACATCCGCTCGCATCAACGCCCGTCAAGTTGTACGGCATTGTGCATCAGGCGATTATCGATGTTTTGTCGATGCAGGGCGTGTCTGCCCGGATGCGGGGGGAAGAGCAAAAAGAAATCAACCATCGATTTCTCTGTTTTTTACGGGGCGATTGTCACGATATAATCATCGGCGATCACAAAATACTCGGCAGCGCTCAACGCAGAAGAAAAGGAGCGATCCTGCAACATGGCAGTTTGATTTTGAAACAATCTCCCCACGCCCCCGAAGTCCCGGGCATTGATGAACTGGCAAATGTAGTGGTCGATGAAGATGCTTTTTGCCAAAATTTGGTTAGTCATCTCTCTGAACTTGCCCCTGCTTGGTCCGAGGGCTCGTTTTCGTGTATCGAGGTTTTAAAAGATTAAGCTCTTATCAATAAGATGCTGCGCAAAAGTGGCAGGATATTATTACCACGAAAAAGAAAGATGTGATCCACGCCGATGCCGAGAACACTGAGACAAAAGAAAAAAAGAGGTAAAACTTCAGACGGCTGAAGTGTTACCTCTTTTCCAAATCCCTCTGACGGCTACGCCACCCCGGTTAATAAATTAACCCGGACCACCCGTGTGGTTTTGAGAGAACCGCCCCGCAAATGTTGGGATACGCACTCGCTATCCAAACCTACATTTCACTACATAATCTCGAACACATCAACAATGTCCTGCGTTTGGTATTCAGGCGGAATTTATGAATCCTGTGGCCGGGCTGCTCAGCAACGTAGGGTGTGCTGTGCACACCAATTGTGACTCACGTCAGAGAATATAATTGCCATTGTAGTAGATATTCCCCTGCAAGCATGGTACGCACAGCGTACCCTACGTCGCTTAAGTGTAGAGAATTTTGATGCGGTTTTCGATTTCTAAGCCGATGTCTTTTCTTGTTTGCTGCACGTATATAAGATTCGAATACTTTGTTTATTCACCGATTGTAAGAGTCAGTTTACAGTCCATTGCACTGGCGATTCTTACGAGCGTTTCAATAGTGGTGTTTTCCTGCTTGCCAGTCAGCAGGCGATTCAGAGCTGGGCGTTCGATTCCTGTTCGTTTAGCTAAATCGCCATACGATAATTTCCGCTTTATTTTTTCTTCCGCTAATTCATTGACGATAGAACGAACCATTCGTACTGCCTCTACGCGATGCACTGCTCTCGCATGATCCTCTTGAATCTCAATGCTTAACCGTCCCTGTTCCTCCTGTTTTGCTGCCCTTTGTAGTTCTTCTTTTTTTTCAGGGGTTAACTTTGGGTGCGTTTTAATTCGTTTGATTTTGACTTTCTTTGTTTGTTTCATCTTACACCTCATAAGCAGTAATAACGTGAACGGTATCTTCATCAATCATTTCGTACGCAACAAACAATCGCTTTCCATTGGGCGTATACCCGTAGGCTGCATTGCGTCCAGACGAGCGGCTAATTGTTTTGTCATCCGGGTAACAAACAACATACTCTGCTTCTTCGTAAGTTACTCCATGTTCATCAATATGCCCATCATTTTCACCATCCCAGATAAAAAAGTAAAAAGCCATCACTGATCCTTCTGGGCGAACTGTTAATATATATTGTAACAGAAGAGTAGGTCAGTTATCAAGACGAATCTGGACTGACACAATCACCAAAAGACCTGTGCGAAAATCCCCCAAGCATTAACGCCCAATAACAAATTACTCTTTCCCAAATTCCTCTGACGGCTACGCCGCCCCGGTTAATAAATCAACTCAGGTTACCAGCCGTAGGGTGCCACTGCTGGCTTGCCCAGCAGTGCGGTCGCGGCGACAGGATTTTCGTGGTACAACAGAAGGGGACGTTAAAGTTAACTCTGCTTAGTGATGAAGTGCAGCCGTCACTCGCACTGCTGGGCAAGCCAGACAGTGGCACCCGATTTTCATTCTCGCAGTGCCACCCGCCGCCGCACCCTACAAACTATTTTAATCTAAGCATTAGATTTACAAGTTCCGAAACATGTCCAGATGCAATTGGACCATCTGCAGTTTGGGTACTATTGGGATGGGCAAATTTGTTTCGTTTTTTTAGCCCAGAGTCAAGTGCTTCAAAGTCGTGTTTATCGATCAGTTTCGATTTATGGCATACGTCAACAACCATAGACTCTTTAATGTTCCCAAAGTCATCCAGATCAACAATTGGTGTGTATTTTTGGTTCTTCCTTTTATTTATCCAACGTGTAATTAAATCCTTGTTGAAATCATTAAGATTCTTTTGGTCAAAGTAGACCCAGCGTATCAAATGATCATAAATGAGATTCCAACCCATTACGATAGCTGCACGATACGCTTTTGCTTTTAGGCAAAGCCGTGTTTCCTCATAAAAAACTCGTTCTTCAGAATTAGCAATTTGAGATTCGAGATCAGTCAACGATTCTGAAATTTCAACTACTTCAGGTTCAGGTTCAATATTTTCCTGCTCTTTCATCCAAGAGGAATACTCTTCCTGTTTTTTTCTCGGCGTGTACAATACAAGGGTGAATCCTTCTGATTTTGTATCGAGCCAACCTTCCAATTTAAGACCGCTCAAAGTGGATTGCACATCATGTATACTCAAGTCACATTTATTGAAAATATCTATTACGAAATTATCATCAAAATGCTTCATTTTACTGGCAATAAACTTGATTACCTCTTCAGACTTCCAGTCGTGCAGATGCTTTTTTTGTTCTAATTCCATTACAATCGATTTAGCTAATTCTAATTTAGCTAATTCTATACGTGAGTGACTCATTGATTATTCTCCTTCCTATTGAACCGGCTAGCTAATTTAATCAAACTTTCTCAATCACAATTTGCACCTGTGCATCACCGACGCTGCCTTGTTTTCCTGTGGATTCTGTTTGTGGATCGTTTTTGATTTCGTTCGCTAATGTTTCTTCGCAGATGTAATTCTTCCATTGTTCGATGGCTTTGTGAACGGTGTCGCTTTCTGAGGTGTAGAGAATTTTGATTCGGTTTTCGATTTCTAAGCCGTTGTCTTTTCTTGCTTGTTGGATGTGGCGTACGAAATCGCGGGCCATGCCTTCGAGGATGAGGGGTTCGCTTAGTTCGGTGGCGACGGCTACCTGAATTTCGCCGTCGTCTGCACAGCCCCAGTCGCTGGCTTGTTTGGTGCTGACGAGAACATCGTTTGGTTCGAGGTTTAATTCGTTACCTGCCAAGTTGATGGTCACGTTTTCGCCGCTGCGTAATGGGTCGAGTAGTGTTGCATCCAGATCCGGTAATTCTTTGCGGATGATGCCGAGTAGTTTGCCGTATTTTGGGCCGAGGGTTTTCAGATTCGGCTTATAACTGTATTGCACAATCCCTTCGAGTGTTTCGACGGCGGTTACTTCTTTGATGTTTAGTTCGTCTGAAATGACTTCTGTAAATTCGCTGATCGCGGCTCGCTGTTGATCGTCTTTCACACAAATACGAATTTCCGCCAGCGGTTGACGCACTCGCAAACTGGCCACTTCTCGTACCTGATGCCCGAGTTTCACGACTCGCTGCACGGTCGCGGTTCGCTGGTTGAGGACTTCATCAAACAACGCTTCATCGACAGCAGGATAATCACAAAGGTGGACCGATTCGGGGAGTGCTGCATCTCGTGTTGCATCGGCTTGTTCATGCAGGTCGATGCCAAAGGCAAGATTCTGATACATACGCTCGGCCAGAAACGGAATCGCCGGGGCGAGCAGTTGTGTCAGTGTCATTAACACCTGATGCAATGTCTGATACGCAGCCGTTTTGTCCTGATCGGTCGCGTCTTTACTTCGCCAGAAACGTTTTCGATTTCTGCGGATGTACCAGTTGGAAAGATCATCAATAAACTCCCCGGCTGCGTTCATAAACGATGCGGTATCGTAAGCAGTGAAGGATTCGCGAGACATCTGAATGAGCGATTGCAACCGTGAAAGGAGCCAGCGATCAATTTCCTGCCGCTCTTCGTAAGGGATCGGTTTTGCATTCGGATCGAACTCATCGAGCCGGGCGTAATTGATGAAAAAGGCGTACGAATTCCAAAGCGGAATCAGAAATTGTCTGCGGATCGAATCAGCAGGTCCGCTTGTCACTTTGCAAATTTGGAAGCCTTCTTTTGTTTGCGTGATTTCTCCTTCCGGGGTTTGAATCGAAACCGGTTCATCAGCGTGACGGGTGCCGAATCGCAAATCGGTTGCCGGGTTTTGTGCCAGATATAACCAGCGGACTGTATCAACCCCCAACTGCTCGGCTGCTTCTTCAAACCAGATTGCAGTTCCATCCGATTTGTGCATCGGCTGCCCCGCTTCATTCATCACCAGGCGATGCCCGAGTAACGTTTTGAATGGCTTTTTCTCTGCGGGGTTATCCGTTTCGTCATAGCGCATCATCGTCGCAAGAGCGAGCATCGAATAGAACCAGTTGCGAAACTGTCCCGGAAAACATTCCGTCACAAAATCAGCAGGGAACCACTCTTTCCACATTTCAGGATGCTTTTCGTTGCCGTATCCCATCGTCGAAAAAGGAGTGATCCCCGCATCGAGCCAGGGGTTGCCGACATCTTCAATACGTGAAAGGATTGTTCCCGTTTTCTCACTTTTGATTTTGACCTTATCAATCCACGGACGATGAGGCGTCTGCCCTTCAAATTCGTCCCACCCTTCAACAGCTCGTTGCTTCAATTCTGCCAGAGAACCGATCACGTCAAAATCGGTCGGGTCTTCCGGATCAACCCAGATCGGCAGCGCCAGTCCCCAGAACCGTTTTTTGGAAATCATCCAGTCCCGCATGTTGGAAAGCCATTCGACTTCCCGATTTTGCCCATCAATACTTTCGGGCAGCCATTCAATTTCGCGGGTCACTTCCATAATCTCTTCCCGCCAATCCATGTTGATAAACCATTCATCAACCAGACG
>JAJRTM010000739.1 GCA_024278285.1 Planctomycetota bacterium | reverse complement strand
GTTGCAATGAAACAGGGCGGTTCGGGTTAGAGTTTAAGTTGTTCTTTGCAATCAAAGCAGTACCGGTTTTTTTCGAAGCCATTGTTGCGTTATTTCTTTTTCCAACTGGTTTCTCTTCGCTGCTATTCTCATTGCCATTGTCGGCATTATTTCCTGGGGTTGTTTTTGCTGTTGAGGTCGGTGATTTTCCTGGCTGCATCTTAGGGGAAGACTGGGGAGCAGGAGCAGTTTTTTTATCAGGTTGAATTGTTGTTGTCGCAGTCTCTGTTTTTTCAGGCTCAGGCATTTCCTGCTGTTCAGGATTTTGCTTTGAAGTTTCTTCTGGTGGCGATGTTGAATTTGCTTCTTCCGTCTGTAATTTGGCGAGATCCTCCTGCGTCATTTCGTGATACGCAGCATCATTGGCGGGAGCGCATCCCGAAAGCAAACTGAGCAACACGAGAACGCACAAGCAAAGCGTGCCTGGGACTAATTCTCGAAAGTTGAGTCGGGTGTATGTTAAAAGGCTGATCGTGATCGTTCGCAACGTATTGCTTCCAGTGCGTAAATTGGTTGAAGACCTTCCGGAGTTCTGTCTTTGGTGAGCCGTAGCGTTCCTGCCACTGCAACGCGACCGGTACGATAGCTGGCCCCTTTTTCATTTTGCATTTTGACCAGAATCATATCGGTCGGTTTTGGCTGCCCTCCGAAACAACACTCGCCAGTATCCTTCAAAAGCAGGAACTGTTGCAATCCCTTTTTCTGTCCTTGAGGAAACATGTATCCTTTCAGGAAAATCTTTTTGTCGATTAATACAGCGACATCGGGATGCAGTGTCGCTCGGCCTTCTTGAATGGGAAAACCTTTCGCAGAGATTTCTCGGGCAAAACTGACCCGGCGGTATCCTTCGGGTACTTCCGTTTTGAACGCATAAATTTGCGAGGCAATTCCCAGGGAACCAAATAAAATTGAAAGGACCAGAGCAATAATCGCCATGATTCGTCCACTATACATTCCATCCGCCCGGGCGATCACGACCATCGCGCTAATGCTAAGAATGGCTGCAAGAACTGCAATAAAAACGCCCACGATCCCCAGTAATGCAGAACTGGAGACAACAGCCAAGGCAAGGCTTATCGGTACAAGGACAGGCATAGGGCGGTAATCGAATTCGTTGGACCGCAAATCCTGCGGCACTACCGTATCTTGCATGGTCACTGTAGACATTTCACCCTCTGTTTATCACACCCGGAATTTTTGAAGACTGCCAGTAGAAAAGCAGAACACAATTCTACCATATAAGTCAATCATACACATTCTATCTTGAAACGCACTTTTTTTCTGCCTTCTGCCCTCTTTCTTTACGCAGAAACCACAGCTACTGTTGGAAGAATCCCAAGATCGTCACATCCGAACACTTCCTTCAGTGAAAATCGTTCGTCTGAAACCATCTGTGCCGACTCTAGCGAATTGACCATCTTTACGGATTATACCGCTTGATAAAGATGTTTCAATAACCCGGATTGCTCCTTCTGAATCGCTAAAAACGATTATTTCTGATGCTCTGCCCGTAGCAGAAAAGGCATCATTCCCCCTTGTCTATCGCCGAATTTCACAGAGAGAGACCGTACGCGCGTTTTTTCGTGGGGGGAATATGCCTCAACATAAAACGGTCCATCGGACACTTCAATTCTGACCAATTCGATCTGCATGACCAGAAATTTGTGCATAAGGGGAGTAAGCAGAAGAGTTTTTTCTCTTCGCTGTTCGCCGACATTTTTTTTGCAAATTTCTCCTGAATCAGACCTAAGATTTCATGGCTTTTTGCGTGCGTCAAGATAACAGAAATTGATAAAGGGAGGATCGGTATGAATCAATCTAAAGAGGTTCGCTTCATTCATAAAATTCTTCGTTTGTTGCTGGCAAAGAAAAAACGGAATCTGTCTTCTTTTCTGCCCTGGTGTGAAATGAAGGCAAGAACTTCATCCCGTTGCCTCGCGAATTGCCCCGTGCAAATTGGTCAGTTGGAATCTCTTGAACCACGCATGTTGCTTTCCGGTAGTTCTGTAAATGAAGAACCTGTTTTGCATGTGATGCCTGTTGCCACCCAGCAGGCACAGCAAACTCCTGCTGCTCTTGAAGGACTCACGGTCAATGCTCCATTGAGCGATACATTTTCGCTTAGTAGTAATCCAAACGCAAAGAAAACAATTTATCTCGACTTCACTGGAAATGTAACATCGGGAACGTATTGGAATTATGGACGAAGTGCCAATCTGGTAACGGATGCTTTCAGTATCGATAACGATGCTGCTTTCAACGATGCCGAATTGCAGCGAATTCAAAATATCTGGCAACGTGTCGCAGAAGATTTTATTGGCTTCGATGTGAATGTGACCACAGCAGAGCCGCCTCAAAGCGATTTAATAAAAAGCGGAGGTGCAGATGATCGCTGGGGCACCCGCGTGGCGATTGGTGGTCGCTATCAAGATTGGTATGGCGGTAGCGCAGGCGGGGTCGCTTATCTGAATTCGTTCAACTGGTCGACCGATACGGCTGCCTTTGTCTTTTCCGAAACATTGTACAACAGCGAAAAGTACGTTGCAGAAGCCATTACGCATGAAGTGGGACATACGCTGAATCTGAGCCACGATGGAACCTCATCACTTGGTTATTACACCGGACAGGGAAGCGGTGCAACCGGTTGGGCACCGATTATGGGGGTCGGCTACTATCGCGAATTAACACAATGGAGCAAGGGAGAATATAACGATGCCAATCAATTCCAAGATGATTTAAGCATCATCACGACCAACAATGGCTTCGGCTATCGAGCGGATGATTATGGCAATTCGCTGAACGATGCGACCACATTAACGCTGGGGCTAAATAATGCCATCACTGCCCAGGAAGGTATTATCGAACGCAATACAGATACCGACTGGTTCTCGTTCACGACAACCGGGGGGGCGATCAACCTTTCAATCGATCCATTTTTGTTGAGTCCGAATCTGGATATTCTCGCTGAACTCTACAACGAAGCCGGACAACTTATTTTAAGCAGTAACCCAGCATCTCTTCTGGATGCAACACTCGCCACAACACTGACAGCCGGGACTTACTATGTGAAAATTGATGGCATCGGTAAAGGGTCGCCCTCCACAGCTTATTCCGATTATGGTTCACTGGGACAGTACACCATTTCAGGGACAATCGAAGGAGTGCCGATTGATCTGGCAACGGATGCAAAAATTGTTGGATTTGAAAACGGTAACTGGTGGGTCAGCACACTGAGTTCCGGAACATGGCAAACCAGTTACCTGGGGCAATTCCCGGTGACCACCCTCAAAGCGACTCTTACAGGCGACTTCAATGGCGATGGCGTGATTGATGTCGCAGGCTGGGCAACAAACGGAACTTGGTATCTTGGTATCACCCAACCGGATAACACACTTGTGGTGACTCAATGGACGGGATGGCTTAACAACGATGCGAGTGAAGTTCACGTAGGCGATTTCAACGGCGATGGTCAAGATGATTTACTGGCGATGGATTCAAACGGCTTCTGGTGGGTAGCCGAATCGCAGGGGAATACGTTTACCACCAAAACGTGGACCAAATGGAAAGCAACCGCCAATTGGAAAGACGTTCAAGTTGCCGACTTCAATAACGATGGGCGAGACGACATCATCGGTCGCGCTCAATCCGGGCGATTAACTGTTGCGATTTCCACCGGAACTCGATTCACAAATTCCAAGTGGGGACAATGGAGCAAAGCCGTTACCTGGCAAGATGTTTCTGTCGGCGATTTTAACGGAGACGGCTTTGCAGATATCACCGGACGGGCGAATTCCGGTATCTGGAGAACCAGCCTGTCGCAGGGAAATTCTTTTTCTACTTCTTCCTGGAAGAAGTGGACAACTTCTGGCAGTTGGAATGATGTTGTCGTCGGCGATTTCAATGGAGACGGCAAAGATGATATTGCAGGCCGCAGGGCAAGCGGTAAATGGTGGACTGCCCTGTCGCAAGGGGACAGATTCAATACCGGTTACTGGGGCAAGTGGAGTACAGCAGGCAACTGGAATGATGTCGTCGTCAGCGACTTCAACGCAGATGGCATCGACGATATTGCAGGGCGCGACAATGCAGGACAATGGTTAAATTCTCTCTCGCAAGGAAGCAGCTTCCAGAATCAAACGGGAGCACAATGGGACGCCAATCTTAACTGGGTCGCGATGACGGTGGAAGTCAACAGCCCGCCTGCAGCTTCTGAAGCAACTCAACCAATAGCCCCTGTTTCAGCTCCCGCCAGTAGCCTCAATCATGCAGGTCCATCACTTGTCTATCTTGCTGACAACTCTTCTGATAACCAGTCCACAAGCAAGAACCACTCCACCGAAACAGAACAGGACGTACCATCACCCACCTCGCCAGTTGGTGAAACAGAATCGACAATTGACGAATTCTTCGGAGATGCAAACCTGCTCGACCTGCTCCATCGAATCTAACCAGCCGGGTAGGGTACGCTGTGCGTACCACGATTACTCGCCGGCGTACTTCTTTATTTTCCTGATGGTGTCAGGTTCTTGTTCGCCACATCCCCAGTTTTTCAGTTTTTTTCGTAGACACCTTTTGGAGAAAAAAAGGTGTCAGGAACCGTTTATTTTATTTTTGGCGTACCGGGTAGCCCGACCGCCTCTGGCGGTTGGGTTGCGTAGCAACAAGACGTTCGCGCCATGTGGGTTGCATCATTATTGGAAGTTCAAAAGAAATTGAAAGCACATGGCGCATTCATCTTGTGCCTCACGGCACCCAACCACTAAAAGCGGTC
>JAJRTM010000738.1 GCA_024278285.1 Planctomycetota bacterium | reverse complement strand
TAACCCGCCGATCGCGAGGCCACCCAGCTTCATCACCGAGCGACGAGAAATACCGTCACACAGCGAATAACGAGAACCAAGTATATTCACGATTTCACGTCTCCCCGGTAGGAAACAGTCTGGAAGGAAATGTAGGTGAGAACCCTCGCGGGCTTTGTACAACGCTAACCAACCCTGTTATATTAGCATCGGCCTTCATATAAAGATACTTGCAAATAACTGATGCGTCAATCATTTTTTGCTATTTTGGGCTGTTTTGGGGCTTGTTTCAGTGCCTTGTTCACGTCATCGTACTTTTTTCTGGAGTGATTGTTGATGAATCCGAATAACCCTGGCTTTTTATTCCGCGCCTTTATCCTGTCTGTTTTGACTTGCACGATTCTTCTGATTGCACCTTTATATGTCTGCGCAGAACCTTCCATCAAGCCAACAGCCGGGCAGGGAGTTTTGGTTGGTGAGGTCACAGAAAGTGCCGCAGTCATTCAAGTTCGGCTCACAACCAGCAGGCACCTTATTGAAGGGGATCTTCCTGGAACTGACGGGGTGGTGAAGTTTGTGATCACTCCAATTTCTAAACAGGCGAAGAGTCAAACGATTGAGTTGGAAGCCTCTGCGAAACCCGAACATGATTTTATTGCCAGGGTGGTCGTCAAGAATCTTTTGCCGAATCAGAGATATTCATGCAAGACGACAATTCTAAAAAATGATCAAACCTACTGCGGCCCCACAGCCGAATTCAAAACGTTGCCGGGCGCGAAGAATGAAGCGAGAGTAAGTTTTGTCGTCGTCACAGGAATGAACTACGCCAAGTTTCATGGCGATAATCGCATCGATAAAAAACAGCATTTACTCGAAAATAACACCAAGCTGCCCAGAGCTTATCAAGGAGCAGATAAAGCACTTGGCTACCCCGCGCTGGAAACAATTCTTTCGCACAGCCCCGATTTCTTTATCGGCACCGGAGACAACATCTATTACGACACACCAGATAAACCAAGAGCGAAAACGATTGTCGAACTTCGCAAAAAATGGCACGAACAATTTGTGCAGCCGCGCTATCGTCACCTCTTTGCCAAAACGCCCACTTATTGGATGGTCGATGATCACGATTACCGGATTGACGATTGTGATAATACCGGCGACTACAAACCAAGCCCCCAGGCAGGTAAGCGATTGATGCTCGAACAGTTACCGTACGGAGCTTATGACGACAACGAAGTGAAAACTTATCGCACGCATCGCATCAGTAAAGATTTGCAGCTTTGGTTCGTAGAAAATCGGCTGTATCGCAGTCCAAATAAAATGAAAGATGGCCCTGAAAAAACGATCTGGGGAAAAGAGCAGAAACAGTGGCTCAAAAAAACTCTGCTGCAAAGTGATGCAAAATTCAAACTGCTGATCTCGCCCACGCCGATGGTTGGTCCGGATGATTTGCGAAAGACCGACAACCACACAAACTTCGGCGGCTTCCGACACGAACGGGACGAATTTTTCGCCTGGCTGAACGAAACCGGTTTGGCTAAAAACAACTTCTACATTGTTTGTGGAGACAGACACTGGCAATACCACGCGCTGCACCCTGCTGGAATTGAAGAGTTCTCCTGCGGTGCGCTCGTCGATGCGAATTCAAGACTGGGCAGAAAACCGGGAGACCCCAAATCAACCGATCCCCAGGGATTGATCAAACAAATCTACACACAAAAGAAACGCTCTGGCGGATTTTTAGAAATTCATATCACGCGATCAACCAAACAGACCCCCGCAAAAATAGCCTTCGTCTTCTTCGACGAGCAAGGCAAAGAACTCTATGCGTTTCAAAAGTAGTAACTATTCAGCGGGCAAGGCAGCAAGTAGGGTACGCTGTGCGTACCACGCGAGCAGAGTAATGTATGCTACAATGGCAATGTATCTCCTCTAACGTGAGTCACAATTGGTACGCGGGTGGCCCGACCACTATTAGTGGTTGGGTGCCGTGAGGCACAAAATGTTCGCGCCATGTGCATTCGATTTCATTTGCACTTCCAATCAGAATGGAACCCACATGGCGCGTACGTCTTGTTGCTACACAACCCAACCGCTAAAAGCGGTCGGGCTACCCGGTGGTGTTACATTGCCAGTGGCAAGGCATTGGCGCAACTTTTACCAAGCCGCTGTCGATGCAGGAAGAGGAGCCACGACGGCTCCGGCCCGCGTTCAGTTGTTTGATCGAATCATTGAACTCTTGGGAGGTTAGCAGATGCGACAAGATGAACATATTGTGATGGAGCTATTTAATCACAAGAAAGACCCACAGGCGATATTCATGGAACCTGTGGGGGAAGAGTTGTCATTACCCCCGAACACTCTTTGGAACTTGGTTTGCGAGAGCGCTAATGCAGGTACGATTTCTATCGGATTCCATGAGGAAGGAATTGCGATATTTGACATCCCCAAAGTCATGATGCGAATCTACGCAGGCGAGGATGTCGTCTGGGAGAGTTTTCAGCCTTTTGAAGCGACGTAGACATCTGAGGTTTTTTTCAAGGCTTTATTTTTTCATTTTATGATTTTTCCAGAAAATTGACAATCGGGCTGCCGGTTGCTTTTAGTCTTTGGATGTATTGGTTTTCATTGTAGATAGTCTTTGTTTTCCACAGGCGGAAAATGATGCGCATCCATTTGTACGCCAACGCGGGTGGCCCGACCACTATTAGTGGTTGGGTGCCGTGAGGCACAAGATGTTCGCGCCATGTGCATTCGATTTCATTTGCACTTCCAATCAGAATGGAACCCACATGGCGCGTACGTCTTGTTGCT
>JAJRTM010000737.1 GCA_024278285.1 Planctomycetota bacterium | reverse complement strand
CGATACTGGTCACATTTTTTGGCGGCCAATCTCTTTCGATGATGGTCTGGATTGCCTCTGCGATCGCGGTGATTGGAATTGTCATGATTCAGTGGACTGGCTCCGGGCACCCCCGGCATATTTTCATGACGATCTTTTTCGCAATTCTGGCTGCCTGTTCCTTTGCGACCTTCGATCTTCTCGTACAAAAATGGGCGCCGGCTTGGGGGCCGGGACGATTTCTTCCGCTCATCTACTGGATGGTCGGACTCTATTCGATCCTGTTTATCCCTTTTGTGCAATTCGATAAAATTTTCGACCGGGAAATTCGCGTCCCACTTTTCATCGGTACGTTTTTGATTGCCTTCCAGGCGATGTTCATCGTCTTCACGCTCTCTGCTTTTGGCGATGCAACCCGTGTGAACGTGATGTACGCAACTCGTGGAATCTGGAGTGTGGTGTTAGCCTGGATTGTTGCCAAACGCTGGGGAGGCAGCGAAGCCTCGGTCCCCTATCGCTGGATGTTGGTCCGCCTCTGCGGAGCGATCCTGCTTACCGCAGCCGTGATACTCGCCATTCTCGGCGGGGAGTAAATGTTCGAGTGATCCTAACCCGGTGTAGCCGGAGCCGAACAGGAGAGTAGACGTTAGGGAAAAGTAGGTTAGGCTTTCCAGCCTGACAAGTGCGGTTTCCAAAATAATCAACTTTCGATTTACCAGCGAACTCAAAATGACTATTCGAAAAGCTTTCGAGTTATTGCGTCAGGCTGGAAAGCCTAACCTACAATGATAAGAAACCTACAATGATAAGAAACTAACAGAAATCACTCTCATGCTTCACCGAATTCTTGAACCGGAACTGATGGACGAGCAAGACGAAGTTCTTGAATACGACCGGATGGATCATTGCGAAATTAATCAATTGTTTGTGACTGATTACCTCCAGTATGCCTCAAAGAATAAACGATGTCGGCAAGCCGCCTCACTTGAAATTCTGGATTTGGGAACCGGGACAGCGTTAATTCCGCAAGTGTTGATTGCTCAAGAAAGACGCTGCCATGTCACCGCGGTCGACAAGGGGCCCAACATGATTGCGTATGCGAGAAAACGCCTCGATAAAAAAGGGATAAGTCATCGAATCAATGCACAGGTTGAAGATTCCTGCGATCTTTCATGGGAAGCAAATCGTTTTGATGCGATCATCTCCAACAGTTTAATCCATCATGTTCCAGAACCAATCCACTGTTTTCGTGAAGCCGTTCGCGTGTTACGACCAGGTGGATTACTTTTCTTTCGTGACCTGTTTCGCCCTGATAATAAAGCGAAAATTGAACAGCTCGTGAAGCGACACGCAGCGAACGAAACGGCAGTTCAACAACAATTCCTCAGACAATCTCTCGAAGCCGCACTCACTTTGGAGGAAGTCGAGCAGATGTTGCAAAGTGTTCCAGCATTAAAAACAGAACTGGCTCAAACCAGCGACAGACACTGGACATTAATCGGAAATCTTTCGGAAAACCTCTGTTGATTCAATTTTTATTGCCAGGTAGCACGCGGGCAGCAGAATAAAAGAGTCAACCATATTTTCATCAACCGACGCTGCATGACAGGGCTGAATCAACAAGGCATTCTGCCAGAGAGGAACTGGACCTGGCGATGTCCAGCTAAAATGCGAGTTGTATCAATTAAGCGAAATGCCATGAGGGGAGCTCTTGCCAGATGACCACCACTGTCGGCAATATTTTCATCTCAATGGGTTAAATTAAGTGGAATTCCTCAAATAATGGGTACTGTTTCAAAAAAGCACCATGCTCTCTTTCATTTACAAGCTATCTATTGGAAGAAGTGGCGGAAAATCCCTCTACAGGGAGTAAAAACGCTTAAGGGAACCTCTATTAACTTGCAGCATCTATATTTTTGAAATTATGGGTTTTAATATTAACAATGAACAGACTGTCTTATTCTGAATCTGAGGCGAACGAAGCAGCTTTCGAAAAACAGATTGCTCGAAAACGTGATCAATTTTTACGCGATTGCCTGGGTACTGTCTGCTATATTTTTGCGATTTTGTGTGTTGTTATTGCCGAGATCGATTTTCTTGCCGCTGACTCTCGGTATTCTTTTACTCTTGCGATGTTTGGTGCAGGAACAGCAGTTTTATTCATAAGCATCGGCTGGAGAATTTCTGTTAAAACGGTGAAATCCTTATACGTTAATCCACTCGCTGCCGGGATTTCTACTTGCTTATTTCTTAATTTGATTTTTCGAGAATACCTGGCCCCCTCGACGGTGAACGCCTCAATTTTATCGATCTATTTTATTTCACTGGGCGCTTTTTTTCTTTCTACCCGCTGGTTGATTGGCGTGCTGACAACGAGTGTTATTACGTCGCTTCTGGTCATGGCACCGAACTTGATGCATTCACAGTTGTATGAAGTTATTCTTCTGTTTAGTTCGGGAATATTATTTTCCCTGGTTCTGCATCTGTTTCGTTCTCGCATGTTTGGTCGTATGGCACTTCTTCGGCTCGAAGATGAAAAAATAGCTGAGGAGCTGAAAGAAGCTGTATCCAACAGTAAAGAAAACGAAACCAAACTCCGCAGGATTTCCGAATCGATTCCGCTTGGTATTTTCCAGGTGAATGAATTTGGAGTCTGTGAATATACCAATAACAACTGGCGAACCTTGTGCATCGCTTCCAATGTGTTGAATGTAGAACATCGCTGGAGTGATATTCTCTGTCAGGATGTTCGTAAAGATGCTTTCGAAGACTGGAAGAGTACCATTCACGACTTCTCAAACTTCCAGGGGGTCTATCAGCAAAAAAACAAAACTGGCGAAACTCGCTGGCTGGAACTTTCCATTTCTCCCGTTTTCTCTGACGACGGCGTTGTGTTTGTCGGGACAGCCGAAGATATCACCGATAAAAAAGTGGCAAATGATAAGCTGCGGCAAACGGCTGATGATTTACGAGTGAGTAAAAAAGCACAAGATGCACATGCCAAGAAGTTGGAACAAGTCGTCAAAGAATTAGAAATTGCAAAAAGCAATGCGGAGCAGTCTGCCCAGGCTAAGAGTGAATTCTTGGCTAATATGAGCCATGAAATCCGCACACCAATGACAGCAGTACTCGGTTACACGGATCTCCTTCTTAGTGAAGCAGAAGCTAATTCTCACATCAGCGAAGCACTTGATACCATCAAACGCAACGGCGAGCATCTACTGCAAATCATTAATGACATCCTTGATATTTCGAAGATCGAGGCTGGTAAAATGGAAATCGAATTGATGGCCTGTTCGCCCAGGAAAATCGTCGATGAGGCAATTGAATTAATGTCGGTTCGTGCTAAAGATAAATCCCTCTTTTTGAAGAGCCAATTTGAAGGATATCTTCCTGAATTCATTCAAACCGACCCCACACGCCTGCGGCAGATTTTGTTGAACTTACTTAGTAATGCCATCAAATTTACAAGAACAGGCGGAGTGACCATTAAAGTAGAACTTCAAAACATTGATCCATTGCATGATCAACCTCTACTGAATATTTCTATTATTGATACAGGAATTGGTCTGTCGCAAGAGCAGGCAGGCAAGCTGTTCCAGCCTTTTACTCAGGCAGACAATTCGATGTCCAGGCGATTTGGCGGAACCGGGTTGGGGCTTTCTATCTCTTTGCGACTTGCAGAAAAACTTGGCGGGAATATTGAAATTAAAAGCGAGCAGGGTCAAGGGAGTTGCTTCTGTGCGACAATTTCTACAGGCGACCTGACGGGTGTCTCGATGATCGACTATGCCAATCCTGTTGCGGCAAATTCTCGCAATAAACAGGCACCATCTACTGACAAACCTGCTTCCCCCAAGAAGAACGAACAATTGAACTGCAAGCTTCTGCTTGTTGAAGACGGGGTCGATAACCAACGGCTCATTTCGTTCCTGATGAAAAAAGCGGGAGCAGACGTGACCATTGCAGAAAACGGTTTAATTGGTGTCGAAACAACAACCGAAGCAATTGAGCAAGGTAAGCCATTTGAGATCATCCTGATGGATATGCAAATGCCTGTGATGGATGGCTACACCGCTGCGGCACAGCTTCGTAGTAAGGGAATTGAAACTCCCATTATTGCCTTAACGGCTCATGCGATGGCTGGAGATCGAGAGAAGTGTATCCAGGCAGGCTGCACCGATTACGACACCAAGCCTATCAACAAAAGTAAGTTGATCGAAACAATTCAAAGGCTACTCAAAGCGACACAACCTGCTTCTGTATAAATGCGGGGAAGCAAAGTAGGGTACGCTGTGCGTACCACGCCTGCGCAATAATAGGTGCTACATTGGCAATGTAAATTTTGTTGAGATTCGCAATTGGTACGCACAGCGTACCCTACTCGACTGCCTATGTTTTTTTAAGATAAATTCCGAGACGCATATTAGTCATATGCAGGACTTCCTGTAATCGCATCATTTCTGAACGTTCTTCTCAGGCAGGCAACGTTTCAGTGTCATCAATGCGAATGATGTTCCGTAGGGCTGGTGATAATCGTACAAAGGATAGTCCCACCAAGAGCCATCTTTTTCTTGCCGATCAAGCATCAGCTTGGCAATGGCTGCCTGATAAGGCGCACGGTTGGCTTCGGGGATTTCTTCGATACACAACGCCGCGTAGAAATGGCCATAGTAGTAAAAATAACCAGCGACCGCGAACCACGATTCATGCGGAATCGGACGTTTGCGACCAATATCGAGCCAGCCATTTCTTGTGACCAGTCGCTTCAACCATGTCTCGATCACCTGGTCGGTAATCTCTTTACTGCCCCACATTCTGAGCGCAATATTACAAGCCTGTGATCGCCCTAAACTTCCGCCTGGCCTGTTGATTGGGTGCATCGGTTTGTTTTTCAGGTACTCCCCATAAAAATAACTGAAGTCATTTTTCTGTTGCCGATGAATTGCTGCCAAGGCACGTTTGGTGACTTTGGGGGGTGGCTCAAATCCAAGCTGTTGTACTTCATGAAAAGCAACCAGAACGGTCGCGCCGACAAAACTAATCGAACTGCTCGCAGGCCTTTTTGTTCCATGCCTGAAATCATAATATCCCCAACCGCCATCAACTGACTCGTAGCGAGTGAGCATGTCGAACTGTTGTTCAATCAATTCTTTGAGACGCGACTTAAAGGCTTCATCACCCTGATGCCTGCGGTACATTCTCGCCAATGCCTGCAACGAATACGCATGTCCCCAGACATTATAAATAGCGGTCTGATTGGCTCGCCGCAGGTAAGGGAGGCGTTCGATGAGCCACTCTTCGGCTCGATTGATGGCAGCAGTACTTTCCGGGAATTCTGCTTCCCATTCAATCAGTGCGCTGATGCAAAGTGAAGTCGTTGCGATCCCGAAAGCATGATGGGCACCGGGGACGGGGGCGTAAATATTCAATCCTTTGGTACGAGTAGGCGATCCCCACGAACCGTTTTTATTCTGATCTTCCAGTAAAAATTTAATCCCCCGTTTGCACGCTGACCGAATTGCAGTCGGATTGAGTTTTTCATCCAATGTAACCACGGGAAGATTTTTGTGAGCCTTCGGCAAGGCCTGCTTCTTTTTAGCCTGCGATTCTTTTGGCGAAGCGATTTTTCCGGAAGGCTGAGCAAAAGCCCGGTTCATTGGAAGTACAACAAGCGTTACCAGTAGCAACATCCCGGCTAATACTACAGCGTTCCATCTCGTGAACCACATAGAAGGTTTCCTTATCATCATAGCATCTAGTGTCAATCGTCCGAATTGATGCCGAACGTTTTTCATAATTATTTCACTTACGAAATGCCAAAAAGCGTTACACATCAATTGCTGCGTACTGCACTAGCAACATTCATCATGCTCTGTCTCGAATGTTTGGCTTATATTTTAGAGTTATTGTCGGATGTTCTGTTTGGGAAATTTGATGAGTGGTGGCGTGTCCTGCTGATTCTTATCAACCTTCAGCAAACCCACATGAGTCAAGGACTACACCATGACTCAGAATACGATAGCCACAGGCAAGACGCAAGGTTGCGAACAGAGCAATTCTCGGATCGCTTCTTTTCAAGGATATTCGGTGCCACGCAGCCCGTTGCTTGAACTGGTTCAGGAAGGAGCAAGACGAATATTGGACTCATTTGCAAACGACTAATCCAATAGAATCGACCTTCGCAACGATCCGATTAAAACACCGCCGCACCAAAGGCAGCGGCAGCATGCTCAAACGAGACAGACAGGAATGTCTGTGCTCCTTTTGAATGAATAGCGGTTCCCGAAAGGGACTTGGGTCTGCTTGCTATCAGATTGGTTGCCACTGCCTGGCTTGTCCAGCAGTGAGATCGCGGGAGTGATGGTGGATTTTTTGAAAGAGTAAGCCGTTATCCCCGAATTTGAGTGATATTGATCAATCGATCCTAAGTCACTTGGGGTTACTCTTCGGGGGCAGACTTTTTTGGGTAACCGCCCCAGACGAGTTTCTTGGCGGCTTTGTTTGACTTTCCCGATTCCAAAATTCGCAAGATTTCGCGAATTGAATGATTCGTGTGAAGCACTTTTTCGAGTTCCTTTACTTTATCGTTAGAGATATGATGCGAACCTCTGCCGGGGCCGGTTTCGACAATGCCTCCTTTTTGATTATAGACAACCCACAAGATCGTTCGATCATGCACTTTCACGCGAGTTTTAACGGTGTCCGCACTTCTCCCTTTTGCCCGATTCGCATTGATCGAATAGGAATCCGGCTTTTCATACATGATCCCGACAACATTCCAATCTTTTCCACCAAATGGCCACATAAACTTCTCCTGAATATCCGATTATTTTTTTGTTGATTCTTTAGTTGATACAGTTGGTTGAGATAAATAAAGATAGTCGATCCCGAACATGTAGCTGGGTGTTGCATCGGGATGCTTGCCGGTAATTTCTATGTGCAAAAGATGTTTGCCCGCTTCCAGCTTCATCGTCCCCAGTGAAACAACTCCTGTCGTGATGACATCTGGCTTGTTGAATAGATCAAATTCGGTTGCCAGTTGCTGCTTGTCAATTCTTACCTTTACTTTTCCGTAATCGTGTGCTTTCGTAAAGACAGCCAGAACTTCGTACTCCCCAGGCTTTTCAACCGGGAATTCCAGAGTTAATGTACTTCCCGGTTCCCCGCCTGTCCACCAGAGATGATTATTTCCACTCCAGCGATCTTTATTGAATGAAGCCATCCCCTGCGTTCGGGCGGCACCATCGGTTACCTTGAGCACCTTCATGGTTTCGCCTTCAATTGCACCGGGAACGATTCCTTTCTGCCCATCGAAATATGGTCCCTGACCAGGAAGCGGGATTTGAGAATCACTCTGTAAATAGGCGATCAAGTCCTGGATTTGCTTTGGCGAAAGTGTTTTCAACTGTCCTTCAGGCATAATCGACTGAGATGTCTGTGAACGTTCTTCGATATCACTTTTCGCGACCGTGACAACATCTTCCACTGTTTGCAGTACGATAGCCGAATCGTTCTCTTGTTTAATTAACCCGGTGACGACTCGCCCATCAACAGTGACAACAGAAACGGCTTGATAATCTTTGCCGACCAACGCGTTCGGATCGACCATGTTTTCCAGTAGATAATCTAACTTTTTTCGATTACTTCCAGTGATATCTGGTCCGACCTTGCCACCGGTTCCAAAGAATTGATGGCACTGCCCGCAGGTTTTGTTATACACAACTCTCCCTGCTGATTTATCTGCCTGGGCGAGATGCTTCGGCGTTAATACCTTTTTCAAGGACGCGATCTGCTTCAGTTTTTCTGCAGGAGTTTGACGGATTGATCCCCAAACATTTCCCACTTTTTCGAGTAGCTTTTTATCGCCCAGTTGTTGCAACTGTGCCACATGCACCGCAGTCACATAAGAGCGTGGAATGTTGCCTTGCTGCATCGCATCGAGTAGCGCCGCTGCAAAAGAGGGACGCGAACAAAGTGTAGCCACCCCGGTTGCCTGCACGCTTGGTTGCCAGGCTTTAATTCGTGAAAGTATGGCAGTCGGGATTTCTTTGGAATCGAAACTGGAAAGCGCCTTCAATGCAGCCCTGCGGAGTGGGGCTTCATCGAGTAACGCAATCAAAATTGGTACCAGTTGTTTATCTTTGCCTTGTACGAGAATATTCATCGCATTCAATCGTATCGCAAGGTTCCCTTTCCGACTGGCGAGCATTTTACGAAGTTGCGGAAAGATTGATCTGTCTCCAAACTTAACAGAAATCGCCTGAATAGCCGCTCGGATTTGAGCATCTTCAGAGGCTGCATATTTCCCGGTCACTTCTGACCAACCTGCCGGTGCTTTCACTGTGCCGGAACTTTTCATCGCGGTTGCCAGTCCCAAAATGGCTTGCTTGGCGAAATTCTTATTCATGCCTGGAATTGATTTCACCAAATGCAGAAGTGTTTCTGCGGAAGAAGCCGCTCGACGGAAAATAAAATTACTGACAAGCGGAATGTGCGCATTCTGTGCCAAGGTTAACGCTCGTTTTGTATCTTGAACAACGAGTGGTTCCACGCCATACCAGATGAGAAGCGGAATCATTTTGTCGTACTGGCTATCGTGATGAGCAGCCATCGCGGTTGCCAAATCCCATCGCTGATCATTCGGCAATTTTTGTAATGCAGAAGCCAATTCTCTGCGAACAACCAACGAGCGTTCTCCCCCAGCCATTTGCACAAATTGAGCCAGAACTTTTGGCGAAACACTACGGGATTCGGTTGCCAATCGAACCATCCAACTGCGGATCATCGGTTTGGAATCTTTTAGTAAGGCAAGCGTTTCAGTTTGATCGATTCCGTTAAGAGCATGTAATGTCCAGAGTAGATTTAATTTTCCGGTGAGGTTTTTCGCTGCCTTCATACTATTCTTCAGCAGGAGAATCACTTGCTGCTTCTTCCCATCGCGATCAGGAAGTTTTCCGAATTGATGCTGCAAAGACTTCCGGGCGTTTGTGATCTGGTAAGAGTTCTCATGCTCCAGATCCTTAATCAACTTAGCGGTACTGGAGTGGTGCTTCACCGGTCGTGGCGAATACTCTCCGTAAGAAATGCGATACAATCGCCCGTTGGTTCGATCCCACACGTCAGGATCTCGACGGTGACAGGCGTTTTTATCGTACCAGT
>JAJRTM010000736.1 GCA_024278285.1 Planctomycetota bacterium | reverse complement strand
GACAGCAAATAGCGAATTGGCTTCTGTCGAATTGTTGAGCCAACTGCTTACTCATCAACTGTTGCCTGTTGATCGAAATTTAGAGACGGGAAAACTGCAAGTCTCCCGTTGCGCGATCACACAAGTCTGGCTGATCTAATGACTGTATCTGTGCTTTGAATGATACAGGTGAATGGCTTTCGAAATTGCCTTCTGGCAGGTTGATCCTTGTGTACCGAATGCTGCGGAAGTTTTTTCAAACGCTCACCGTTTTTACGCCGTTGGTAACTATTCAGTGATGGGTGGCTGGTGACAATTTGCCCCCAGATGCAACAAGGTGTCCAGCTCTGGGGGCAGATTGTGCGAAAGTTATTCGGACATTCATACCTTTCAAATAACAATCTGTCCCCAGCCACCCTGCCGTTAGTAATACATTCATTATTTTAACTTGACACCGTTGATGATTGGGGAAGTTAACTGCCTGGCAGTGGCCCCTGCGAGTTTCTCATAGGATAACGATAATAAGATCTGATCTTGTTTTGTTGTGTCATACAGAATCCGCTGGTGCCACTTTCAAGCACTTTAGTTTTTGAAATCTCCATCTGAATGACAGATGTATCAACCCAGCACGGCTGGTTCATTCTGATAGCCGTAACCAAACTGATATTTTTCTATCATTTGCGAGCCGTTCGCAAACTTTTACCATTAGTAATGCAAATAGCTAATCAAATAAATCCTAAGGATTAATCATGAAGATTCCAAAAAGTTCACTGAAATGGGTATTCTTTTCTTGCGGCCTGGGCTTGTTCATTGCCGCCTGGGGCCTGCAAAGTGTTTGGCTCCCCAAGGCGAAAATATGGGCAGCCAAGCAACTGGTTGCCAGCGGGGCAGCAGTTGAAGAAGAAGGTGATCACGCGGGTCACGATCATGCCGGTCATGACCATGCCGGGCATGATGAATCGTCATCGCTTGAGCTAAGCCCGCAAGCGAGAAAGAACATTGGGTTAACGAACGAAAATGTTCGCCCGATCAAACTTGAAACTTATATGCGAACAATTTCGGTGCCTGCGATGGTGGTTGAACGCCCTGGTCAGACACGCGTTAAAATTGTGGCAACGATGACGGGTATTATCACCAACGTGAATATTATTTCGGGAGAAGCGATTCTTCCCGGTCGCGAATTGTTCTCGCTGCGATTGACTCACGAAGATATGGTTCAAGCGCAAGCTTCTTACTTGAAAACGCTGGGCGATCTGGATATTGAAGAGAAGGAAATTAAGCGACTGATGAAGGTGACCAATAACGGTGCGATTGCAGGAAAACTATTACTCGAACGGCAATACGCGAAGCAAAAACTGGTCGTTGATCTGGACTCCCAGCGGGAAGCGCTTTACCTGCATGGATTCAGTAAAAAGCAAGTCAATCAGATTGCCACCACTCGTAAGCTGTTAAGTCATCATCAGATTTACGCCCCTTCACTTTCGGACGAATCTGGCGACATGAGTTTTTCCAATTCGATGATTCGCAGAACTTCAGCCACGGCTCAACCGCGAACGCTATCTAAGGAAGCGAATACTGCCAAGGTACTTATTGTGCAGGAATTGGCGGTCAATAAAGGAGATTTTGTTGCAGCAGGAGACACACTTTGCATCCTTGCCGATTTTCGAAGTTTGTATATTCAGGGCCGCGCTTTTGAACATGACGCTGAGGAACTGACGATCGCAAACAACAATAAATGGGATATCGAAGCAGTACTGGAAAATCGTGCCAAGCATAAAACGGTTATCGGCGGCTTGAAAATTGCTTATTTGAATAATCAGGTAGAGTCCGATTCACGAGCCTTTAATTTCTACGTTAATTTGCCCAACAAGGTAATTGGCGATGTGGCAGAACCGAATGGGCATCGCTATATCACCTGGAAATTTAAGCCTGGGCAACGAATGCAGCTTCGCGTTCCCGTTGAAAAAATTGAAAAGCAGATTGTTCTGCCTGTTGATGCGGTCGCCTCTGCGGGAGCAGAGCGTTATATATTCCAGGAAAATGGAGACCATTTTGATCGTATCCCGGTCCATGTTATTTATCAGGATCAGATTTGGGCGGTCATCGAAAATGATGGTTCGATTTTTCCGGGAGATATTGTTGCTTTCACTGGTGCGCATCAGATGCAGATGGCTTTGAATAATAAAGCGGGCGGAGCGGTCGATCCACATGCCGGGCATAATCACTGATTTTAGTGAAATGTTTCTGGTCTACAAAACGCGCTCAAACAAATACTGTTCCCGATTAAATATTTCCGGGGCTAAATTCATACAGGATTCGATACCATGCTCAATGCGATTATCCGATTTGCCTTAACCCAGCGTCTGTTGACACTGGCCTTCTCGTTATTTTTGATCGGCTACGGAACCTGGCAGGGTTTGAATATGGGGATCGATGTATTCCCTAACTTGAACCGTCCGCGCGTCGTGGTGATGACGGAAGCTCCGGGGATGGCTCCGGAAGAAGTGGAAGCGTTGATTACGTTTCCTCTCGAAACAACTCTGAACGGTGCGACTGGCGTGCAGGCGGTGCGTAGTTCATCTGGAGTGGGGATTTCTGTTATTTATGTTGAGTTCGATTGGGGAACCGACATTTATAATGATCGACAAATTGTCAACGAACGTTTGCAACTGGTCACCGACCGCATGCCCCTGGGAGTGAAGCCGCAGTTAGCTCCGATTTCTTCCATCATGGGGCAAATTATTATGATGGGTATGTGGAGTGAAGGAGGGAAAACGTCTCCTTTAGAAGTGCGAACTCTAGCCGACTGGGCG
>JAJRTM010000735.1 GCA_024278285.1 Planctomycetota bacterium | reverse complement strand
GCGTTGTTGCAACTCCGAGCGGACTATCTGAGCGATAATGATTCGATGCCCCAATTCTGGTCCCGCCGCCAACGCCACCAAACCGGTCGCCGCCCCACAAAAACAAAAACCTGAACAACCTACAAACCCCAATGTGCACCCGCGCCGGGCGGTGAGTGGCAAATTGGATGAAAAGTGTAACGCCCAGATGACCACCTGTCTGACAAAAACCGAGCAGGAGGTAACGGTGTACACTGACATGGAACAATGGGCTGAAATTCGTCGGCGAGTTCTCAATGGTGAGATCAGTAAACGCGGCGATTGCGCTGAGTATGAAATTCATTGGAATACGCTGAAGAAAATCCTGACGCATACCGAGCCGCCGGGGTATCGGTTAACCAAAACTCGGGTTCTTAAAATCGATCCGTTTTTACCGACCATTATTGAGTATCTGGAGAGTGATAAAAAGACTCATCGCAAGCAGCGGCATACGACCAGGAAGATATTCGAGCGACTTCAGAAGGAGCATGGATTCACCGGTGGAATCACGATTGTTCAAGATGCGGTACGCGAGTTGAAGCATAAATCTCGTGAAGTATTTCTGCCGTTGAGCCATCCCCCTGGCGAAGCTCAGGTTGATTTTGGATTCGCCGATGTTTTACTAAACGGTAAGCTAACCAAAGTGGCTTTGTTTGTCATGACAATGCCATATTCCGACGCCATTTTCATGCAGGCCTTTCCGAGAGAATGTACGGAATCTTTTCTGGAGGGGCACAAGCGCGCCTTTGAATTCTTTGGCGGTGTGCCCAATCGTATCAGTTATGACAATTCCAGAATTGCAGTAGCTCGTATCACTGGTTTCTCGCGAAAGAAAAGTAACGACCGAGTTTTCCCGACTGAAAAGTCATTTTTTGTTCGAGGATCACTTCTGCTTAGTCAGACGTCCCAATGAGAAAGGACATGTCGAACGCTTATTGGATTTTGCCCGCAGAAACTTTCTGGTTCCAGTTCCTTCGATTGATTATCTGGAAAGGCTCAATGAACAATTATGGCAATGTTGCCAGGAAGATTTGAAACGTCAGTTGCGGGGCAAGCCTTCTGCGAAGAGCGTATTACTAACTGAGGAACAATCCTCGATGCTGCCCATCCCGAATCAGACATTTGATGCCCATCGTCTCGCGCAAGCCAACGCCAATTCCCATAAGGGGAGTAACATCGCAGGAATCGATTCAGACTCCGGGTAGGTCACTTCCTTGTATCACCCTCGAGAGGATCCCAGGGAGAACCATTTTGAATGGAGTGGACCTCTCTTGATCGGTAAAACATCCAGAGGACGGACAACGATTGACGTCCTGACGATCAATCATCCTGATTCCATTCAACTGCGTGACTCATTGATTGAGGAGGGAATGTTCCCGCCTCAATGAAACCTAGAAGAATGACTCTGTTCAAGATACAGCTTACGAACGGTAAGCCATTCAAAATTTCCTGCACGACATCCTCGCCATTCATTTGACCACTTTGGCTGATTTTTTACGTGGTTTCCTGCGTGGTTTCGACTTTGTTGGCACGTTTTCAAAATTATCAGTAATCATCTCTTTCACCTCGGAGGAGATTGCATGTTTTTTCAACCAACGCACTACAGCTTCATTTATAAGCTCTGAATATGATTTACTAGACCCAGAAAGATTTTCACGCTCATATTTATTCGTGGTTAACTTACGATAACTTTCATCGGAAATACGAAATGATGTTTTTGATTTATTCTCACACCCACTCTCATCAGGGCGAAACCTGACTGCTTGTTTTTTTTGGGGATGTGTAGAATGGTTCCATTCTTCAATGGCTTCCCGGACGACATCACCCAAAGTCAATATAGGCAAACCACTGTCTATCCTCTCGATTAGTTCTTTCCGCACTGCCGTAATTAAGAGCACCGGGAAACAGACTCTAATCAAGTGTTTTTCAGATGTTGAGATCTTTGATACCATGATCGGGCTCCTTCAATTCCATTTTAACATAAAATCCATCCGGGCAATCCCTGCCAGGTTTTCCCGCACCACACCGTGTGATGTTAATGTAGGGTAACAACCAAGACTCAGAAAGCAACAAAAGCACAAAAATAATAATAATCCAGTCATCACAGTGATTTACGGCTATTACCTTTAATACACATTACGCCGATGTCTTTTGGACATCTCTGTGTGGTATTTACAAATTCTAACTTTTTTATGGGGCAAAATCCTTTGATTATTAGTTTTAGGTATAGTATTTCTGGAATTGCACTGGTATAACCAGTATACCTCACACCTCCCCACTTATTTATCAAGGAAGAAGATCCCTCTTAAACGTAATGTCCCTTTCAGAGTCTACCATAATCTTGGTTGCAACTGATTCATATGCAAAAAGGAATGAGCTATGTTATCCGGAATTTTGTCTAAAGAAAGTGGTTCATCACTTATTGATAGCATTGTCAATGTGACTGAGTTGCTAGCGGATTATAACAGTGGTAGTAATGGCTTCGACCGCGTTGACAGTTGTTTCAAAATGCTTTCAGCAGCGTTGAATAATGTTCCTGCCAAAGAAAAAGAAACTCCTCTTGTGCTGATCTGCGCAGAGTACAACGAGACCTTAGTGAAAATACTCCATGACGCCCGCCGTAATATCGCTTTGTTGCCCCACGAACTCGCCTGTATCGAACTCTTAAAACAAGAGCCAGATCTATTCCAATGTGTTTCATGTTATTGTGAAAACCATCGAAATAAGCTGCTTCTCAAGCAAAATACTAATTCGCCTCTCATGCGAAAGATCAGAGAGACTCTCTCAAAACTGCACGCCGCCGAACTAAAATTTCACTTCGCGGACGAATCGATAGCCTGTTGAACTCCGACCTTGTTCATATGAAGAACGTCCAGGTGCAATAGACAGTAAGCATCAAGGATTCTCGTAGAATTGGAGGAGGTCTAGCCGAAGATAGGCATATCGACTATTCGTCACCCAACGGCCCTACCGGTAGTGCTGATTCGCAAAATCTACTTAGCAATTTTTGAGAGGTCTGGAGTTGCCATATTTTTTTAGCCAAGAGTAGAGGGCTGCCCCAGCTGCATCTTGCAGGTCTAAACCAATAATACGAGCACTCAATTTAAATTTCTCTTTGACCCTGGAATCGATTGTCGGATTCATATAAATAAACGAGCAACCTTCGCCCCAAGGCAGCTCTTCAGGGATCGTGTTCTCTTGATCGTATTGTTCAACTGCCATCGATATGGCTGATCGAACAATTCCTGCTGTCTCCCCGAGAGATTCACGAGCCGTCTCGGGCAATGAAGTTTGAGGAGGATACACAACCTTCTCAATCATGGCACTACTCCGCAAAACAGATTCTTCCATCAACCATCTGTGTAATTCTGAGGATAGCCGGGTTTTCAGTGCGGAATACATCAATATTAAATTTCATTGTAAGACAATTTCTAATTGTTTCTTCAACACATTATTGACCTTCCGTGAAATATCAAGCGAATTGATATACTTTCTGGCTAAATTATCGTCCTGGCTGAGAAATATCTGTCGCCCGCTTCACCCACAGACGAAAAGTCGTATCGCTTATTTCTATTCCGGCGTCTGCCAATTCGTTCCGTACCTCACTTAAATTACTGGCGTGTCCTGCTGCTTGTCTTTTCAAGAGTATGGTTGATATTTGATTTATTCAGGGCAGCACCTGATAAACCATCACGGCCTTGGTGGTTATCAAATATGGCGTCTAACAGGCCACGGGCAGTATATCGCCTGCGTAAATCCGAAACAGTTTGCCTCGAAATGCCGACTAACTCCGCTAGTTCAGCAGTTAATCTGACTGGAGGTTTGTTTTCATCAAGATTCAGCATCACGCTGGCCCGTTTTTTAACAGCTTCCGGCATCATCTCACTCTCGATGATTTGGCTCAACAGCGCACGCTCATCCCCCAAAAGCTGCACATGAAATTTTTGAGAGGGAGACATGATCCCTTCATGGCGGGAAACCTTCTCAATAGCAACAATTTTATTGGCTGAAGCTCCTCCTGTAAATTTAGAACGAAACCACTTTTTCCCTTATTGTCGAGTTTTATTTCAAAAGAACTTGACACGCACCGAAAGGCATGCCATCATCAATTAATCAATATCAATTTACATCGATGCAACATTTCCCTTAGTCATCCAGTTATTGGGAAGGAGTTAAAAAAAGGCCCCCTCGAAAAAGACCGTGTAGATCCATTAACCAGGGGGCGGGCAAGCCGAGTATGTGCTACTAACATTAAAAGTTTACGAACGGTGCGCAAATTTTTTTCGGGGAAAACATAACTTCAATGAGGTATGCAGGTTAAGTGTCGATCCTATTCTTCATGGCTTTCATCATTTCTTTACCACTAAGGAACGTTCGAACAATAACTGTCCGATCTTTGGATGGCCCAGACG
>JAJRTM010000734.1 GCA_024278285.1 Planctomycetota bacterium | reverse complement strand
CGTATAACTGCAAGGCTCCTATTGTTACCCCAACAAACAGAGGGAGAATCACTGCAGCCATCAATGATCCCGTAGCTAATCCCGCAGCCACGGAAGGCCGATTTTTCGTTCGCTTCAAAAAATAGAGGTAGATTGGTTGACCAATCAAAGCAACGACCGCGGCTAAAAACAGAGGAAGCAGAAACGGAACAATCACTTGAAAAAAAGTGATCCCCAGTACAATGGTTAAGAAAACCAAAATTGCCAGCGAAACATATCGAGCAATCACAGCAACTCCTTTAATGTGCCCAGCACGGCTGGTCTGTTCTGACCGCCGTAACCAAAAACTAATTTTCTAATATTTGCGAACCGTTCGTAAACTTTTACCGTTAGTAATATAGAACGTATGATGGGAGCTATGTAGAAAACGATTAAGGAAACGTCAGGAACAGTAGATGGTTCAGATTATTTCAGAAATTCCAATGCCCCATTGACTATTTCCACAAGTGACTTGCGAAACAGCACTCGATTGCGGATGGTATGCTGTATGAGGTATCGTTGTCCACTGATCTTATCTGATATCTCTTTCCTTTCATAAAATGAAGTTCGTTCTAAGTGTTTTCAAAACACTTTCTAACATCGATGTTACCAACGTTGATTTCTTTACGACTATTGCAAATTTTCTATGTTTACTTTTGGTTACGGCTACCAGAATAAACCAGCCGTGCTGGGGAATTCATTTCTGAAATTAAGTAGGACTGCTCATGCCTCATCGCTTTTTTATTACGATGACCTCACAAAACAGGCCGGGAGTTCTCGCTGCGGTAACAACTGCGATGGCGGAACTTGGGGGCGACATGAAGTACGCCACCCAAACTGTCGTGCATGGATTATTTACGATGACCGTTGCAGCAGAATTCCCACCACATAGAAATTGGGAAGTCATTCGCGACCACCTGCTCAATGTTGGACGTGCCTACGAAATGGAAGTTCTTATCCGTAGTATGCCACCCGAAGAATTGCTCAAGGCACCATCAGGAGAGAGGTTTTTTCTTTCCATTACCGGCAAAGACGCCCCAGGCGTTGTCAGGGCAATTTGTGCATTGCTCGCTCAGGAGCTGGTCGATATTCAAAGAATGTACGCTGTCCCGGATTCCCCGGAATCATTTTCTCTGGTGATGCAGATTAACATTCCCGATCAATCACAAAGCGATAACCTCACCAAGGAGCTTGAAAGTTTTGGCGCGATCAATGGCCTCGACATTATCCTGCAACACGAAGAACAGTACAATATAACAGAATTCCCCCGAGAAATTACAACCGAATTTCTACCGGGTACTTAACCCGGCTCGCCTGGAAAGATCTGGTCACTTTTTCGCAACATTTCGATAAATAGCTGATCGGTATGCTCAATCCCAGTTGATTTTGTTTTGCCAGGCGGCTTTGAGGGTTTTGTTTGGTTCGCGGATAATGAGATCGCCGTTTGAATTCCAGATCGATAATTGCGGATCTTCTGAAACCGCACCAATCCAGGCAAACGGAAGTTCAACAAAAAGATCCTCTACTTTTTCGGTGTTTTCTGGCGTCACTTCAATCAGAAACCGACTGTTACTTTCTGAAAACAGTTTGACAAGATCGGCTTGAGATAAATCTGCGGGGAATTCCGACGGCATATCTTCGAGATAAAGATCGAGTCCCAGACCACCGGCAAAAGCCATTTCCGCAGCCGTGACAGCAAGTCCCCCTTCACTTAAATCGTGACAACTTCTGATCAACCTGTTTTGCATTGATTCATGTAATGAGTTGAAAACTTTCATCGCCGAAGTGAAGTCAACTTTCGGGACTTCGCCGCCGTTTAATTCATTCACTAAACAGTAATGACTCCCCCCTAACTCATTGCGTGTGATGCCAACAATTGCAATTTGATTGCCAGCCGTTTTCAAATCCATCGTGACTGCATTTTGAATATCTTCGATTTGCCCCAGGGCGCTGATTAAAAGCGAATAAGGAATCGCGACCGTTTTTTGCTCTCCGTTTTCGGGATAAGTAAATTCGTTATGCAGCGAATCTTTTCCGCTGATAAAAGGTGTCCCGAAACCAATCGCAGCATCCTGACACCCGATCGCAGAGCGGACCAGCGCACCGAGTGTTTCCGGGCGGTCGGTGTTGCCCCAGCAGAAGTTATCGAGGATCGCAATTTTCTGCGGGTCAGCCCCGGTTGCGATGCAGTTCCGCATTGCTTCGTCGATCGCAGATGTCGCCATGCGGTATGGATCAAGATCGCCGTAATGCGGATTCATTCCGTTTGATATCACCAAGCCACGCTGCGAGTTCCAATCCGGTTGAACAACGGCGGCATCGGCTGGGCCATCGTTTTCAACACCCACAAGCGGCTTAACGACAGAACCGGCCTGCACTTCATGATCGTATTGCCTGATGATCCATTCTTTGCTGCACACATTCGGCGAGGCAAGAATATTGAGCAAATCTTCGTTGTGATTTTCTTGTTCGGGAAGCGAAACCGGTACGATTTCCCGCGGCTCATAAACAGCATCACGCACAATCGGCGGCCTGCCATCGTGCATGAAAGCGAGGTCAAGTTCGCCTACCTGCTGGTCCTGATACTTCAAAACAAGCTTTTTCGAATCTGTGAATTTCCCCAGAATCGATGCTTCCACGCCTTCGCTTTCACAGACATCTTTGAATTTTTCCCACTTTTCTGGCGGAACCGAAAGAACCATTCGTTCCTGTGCTTCGGAAATCCAGATCTCCATATAAGTGAGGCCCGAATACTTCAGCGGTGCTTGATCGAGCCAGACTTCTGCTCCGATATCTTCGGCCATTTCTCCAATCGCACTACTGAAGCCGCCTGCCCCGCAATCGGTGATGGAAGAGAATAATTCGAGGTCTCGCGTTTTCAGAACAACATCAGCCACCATTTTTTCGGTGATCGCATTCCCAATTTGAACCGCACCGCCGGATGTTTCTTCACTTTTATCGGTAAGAACGGCAGAAGAGAAAGTCGCCCCGTGGATACCATCCAGCCCGGTTCGCCCGCCAATCGAAACGATGTAATCACCCGGCTGCACTTCTTTGAATGCTTTGCCGCGGGGAATGATGGCAACGTTCCCACAATAAACAAGCGGGTTGCCAATGTAGCGCTCATCAAAATAGACGGCACCGTTAACAGTCGGAATGCCCATGCGGTTCCCGTAATCACGCACACCAGCGACAACGCCGCGTGAGATCGTTTTCGGATGCAACACGCCGGGCGGTAAATCGTCGTGTGAAATATCCGACGGAGCAAAACAGAAGACATCGGTATTGGCAACCGGCTTGCCCCCCATGCCTGTGCCAAGACAATCGCGAATGACGCCCCCTATTCCAGTGTTCGCCCCGCCGTACGGTTCTAATGCGGAAGGACGATTATGCGTTTCAACTTTGAAACAGGCATCGTAAGTTTCGTTGAAAGTGACAATGCCTGCGTTATCGCTGAACACAGAAACGCACCAGTCGTCATCCCCTAAAGATTCTCGTATCGAAACCGTTGCAGCGAAAATTGTTTCCTTGAGCATGTTTTCAAAATGCAGCGTTTGCGTTCCATCCTCGTATTTAATTCTCCCGGCTAATGTTTTATGGGAACAATGTTCGCTCCAGGTTTGGGCAATCGTTTCCAGTTCGATATCGGTCGGCTCTCGGTCCAACTCTTTGAAGTATTGTTGAATGGTGCGCATTTCAACCGCCGAAAGAGAGAGCAAATTCTCCTGCGAAATCTGCATCAGTTGTTCGTCGTTCAAACCGGAAAGTTGCACGTGCTTCAATTCGAACGCAACATCATGCCCCAATGTAATGCTGGTCAACTGAAGTGGACCAACGGCAACACGTTCGATCGCATCGTTCGCCAGGATTTTAGAAATGACTCGATCCACCTGCGAGGCATCAGCATCCGCGTTGAACCAGTATCTGCGAACAGTCGCGACTTCTTCAACCGGCAAGCCGCGTTGTTGCAGTTCTCGCTTGGCACTCATCGCGACATTATCTGTCATGCCGGGCTTAAACAGAATTTGAATTTGCTGCTTGAAATTGCAACCGGTCTGGGTTACTGGTTCTGCTCCTGTTTCCGAAGCGAGTAATCTGCGAGTTGAACTTTCGGTCACGGGGTCGGTCAGCAACTGTTCAATCGAATTCAATTCGTCTTCACTCAGCGATGCCCCCTGTATCAGAAACAGTCGGGCGGAATGAACTTGCGTGATCGAATTGCAGTTCAGGCTGCTGCATTCTCCCAGAACCCGGGCCGCTTCCCGGTCGGTAAACTGCTCAGCCGATGTAATTTCAATTTCCCAAAGCATGGCGTCTGTTTCTCTCAATCAAATACGAATTTCTGCGAGAACCGTATTTAGCATATCGGGTCATATTTTGGAATGAACAGAGCGGTTCGAAAGAAAAGAGTGCCCCTCTGACCAGTAAATCAGCCATTTTTTTACTTCAGACTGGTAATCTCATCATACACATATAAAATGGGTTTGATGACTTCCCTATTCCTGCCGTTAACCTCGAAATCATTACTTCGATTGAAAATCTTCTCATGATGTCGATTTCCTCAACCTTCTCCCGAACCGTGATATCCTGCGGACTGCTTTTCTGCATCGCTTTGCCTGCAAAGGGCGAGGACAAAACGCCTCTCGCCCAGCAGGAAATTTTCTTTCGTGACCAGGTAGCACCCATCCTGACAAAGCATTGTCTGGAATGTCATAACGAAGATTTTTCCAAGGGAGAACTTTCGCTTCATAGTGCTGAAGCGATGAAACAGGGCGGCGAAAGTGGCGAAGCGGTTGATGCGGGCGATCCCGATTCCAGTTATTTAATGGCATTAATCACAACCGAACAAGCGGAGAATTCTCAAACACCGCAAGCGGAAATGCCTAAAGGGAAGCCGCCACTTTCAAAAAACGAACAAGCCATCATTCATCGCTGGATTTCAGAAGGCGCGACCTGGCCAGACGAAATGCACCTGAAGCCGGTTGCCATTTATGATACAAACTGGTGGTCTTTCCAGCCACTTAAACGACCTGCGATACCAGAAGTCGAAATAAAATCGGCTTCTACCCAGAAGCCGAATCCGATTGACGCCTTCGTTGCAAAGCGGTTGCAAAAGGAAGGATTGCAGATGTCACCACCGGCAAATCGGTCGATGCTTATTCGCAGAGTTTATTTCGATTTGATTGGCCTGCCCCCCACGCCAAAGCAGATCGAAGATTTTGTAAATGATGCTGCTCCCGATGCCTATGCCAAATTGATTGAAGAGTTGCTCGCCTCCCCCCGATACGGCGAGCGTTGGGCCAGGCACTGGTTGGATATTGTCCATTACGGCGATACGCACGGTTACGATAAAGACAAACCGCGTCCAAACGCCTGGCCTTATCGAGATTATGTGATTCGCTCTTTCAATGCAGATAAAAACTGGTCGCGGTTTGTGCAGGAACAGATCGCCGGAGATGCGCTGTTCCCGGATTCTTCCGATGGAATTGTTGCCATGGGATTTATCTCGGCTGGTCCCTGGGATTTTGTGGGGCATGCGGAAGTGCCGGAAACAAAAACCGATGGCAAGATCGCCCGGCACCTTGATCGCGACGACATGGTTCGAAGCACCATCGAATCGTTTTGCAGCTTGACGGTTGGATGCGCCCAGTGCCATCATCATAAGTTCGATCCGATTTCCCAGGATGATTATTACGCTCTACAAGCAGTTTTTGCAGCGCTCGATCGTGCGGATCGGGATTACTTCGATGACCCTGCCCTCCTCAAAAAGTACCTTCGATTAAAGCAGGATAAAGAAGAAGCCAAGCAAACCGAAAAACGCCTTGCACGCACCTTGCACGATGCAGCCGGAGAGGAATTGATCAAAATCGAAAAGCTGATTTCCACTTACGAAAAGAAGGGGAAATCGGGCCTCAACCCAGCGTATGGCTACCACAGTGCGATTTCTACGAAACAGAACGAAACCAAATGGGTGCAGATCAACTTGGGAAAACCACAGCCGCTTTCACATATTATCATGCGACCCTGTTTCGATAATTACAATAATATTGGCGCCGGGTTCGGCTTTCCGGTTCGCTTTAAGGTTGAGATCAGTAACGATCCTAATTTTGAAAAGGATATCACGATTCTCAATGTTCCCGGTCTTGAATCGCGCAATCAGGAATTTGCCAACCCCGGTATTCTGCCGGTGAATCTGGCATTACCTGCCCCGGTTCAAGCACAGTTTATTCGCGTGACCGCCACGAAACTTGCACCTCGCAAAGGAGACTATATTCTTGCATTGGCAGAAGTGGAAGTGTTGAATCCTCAAGGAAAGAATATCGCGATCAATAAAATGGTCACCGCGAAAGATACGATTGAATCGCTGCCCCGCTGGTCGAAAACGAATCTGGTCGATGGGATCGCCCCGGAATCTGACAACGAACAGAAACTCGCAGAACTCAAACAGAAACGACAGGAAATTCTACAACTTGCCGGCACTCCTGAACTACACCACAAGTTGAAACAGGCCCGCAGCCGAGGGGCTTCCATCAACAGCCAACTGGCCCAATTGCCAAAACCGAAGCGAGTTTATTCCGGCACGGTTCATACCGGTTCTGGAAGTTTCGTCGGACGTGGCAAGCTGAACGGAAAACCGCGACCGATATTTCTGTTGAAACGGGGGGACATCAACAAGCCCGATTACGAAGCGATCCCGGGTACTCTTTCGCTGTTTCCTCATCTCCCGACTCGCTTTCCTGAAACGGTCAATCAAGCGGAATCTCAACGGCGTATTGCTTTGGCAAGCTGGTTAACCGCTACTGATAATCCTTTAACCTGGCGAAGCATTACCAATCGCATCTGGCAGTACCACTTTGGCAGCGGAATTGTTGATACTGCCAACGATTTCGGTCACATGGGCGGAATTCCTTCTCACCCCGAATTACTCGATTGGCTTGCGGCAGAATTTCGTGATGGTAAACAATCACTCAAAGATTTGCATCGCCTCATCCTGACCAGCAAAACATATCGACAGACATCAAACCCAACCGTTGACCAACGAACCGATCACGCGATGAATATCGATGCCAATAACCGCCTGTTCTGGAAAATGTCTTCGCGAAAACTCGATGCAGAAGCGATTCGAGACAGCATTCTGTTTATCAGCGGAAAACTCGATCTTAAAATGGGCGGACCGGCATTTCAGGATTTCATCATCGAAAAACCGCAGCACTCGCCCCACTATCAGTATCACTTACACGACCCGGCTGATCCTCGCACACACCGGCGTTCCATTTACCGATTCATTGTCCGCTCACAACTGCAACCATTTATGAGCACGCTCGATTGCGCAGATCCTTCGTTATCGGTCCCCAAACGAAATCAATCTCTCACGCCGCTGCAATCGCTGACCATGCTTAACAACGGACTTGTCGTGACAATGTCCGGCGAGTTCGCGCGTAAGCTGGAATCACAAACGAATTCCATCGAACATGCCGTGAAACAAGGTTTCTATGAAACAGCAGGACGCCAACCCAACAAAAAAGAATTAGCTTTGTTACTTTCATACACCGAAAAAAACGGCCTGAAAAACTACTGCCGCCTGCTTTTCAACATGAATGAATTCACCTTTATTGATTAAGTACACTACCGACTTTCACTGAATGGTTCGACTTATGGTACCCGTTCTAATATCTGCTATTTTTTTTGGCAATATTGTCCTATTTATGACAATTTCGTGCTAGTCGGATTAGTTTTGCTTGATTTGTTAATGACTTATCTGATAATAAGGAAAACCGGAGAGTTTCAAAATTCTGATGTTTTCTTCAGATTTCCGAATAATTCTTCAGCAGTTTACTTTTTCGGGGCGGGTATTTTTCCTTGCCACTTATCTGGGATCGTTTCAGATCCTTCACTCTCTATTCTTTTAAGGAGTTTGCTCCCATGAATGTTCGTCATCATTCTTCCCCGCGTAAAGGCTTTACGCTTATTGAACTGCTGGTGGTCATCGCGATCATCGCCATCCTGGTGGCCTTATTGCTACCTGCTGTACAACAGGCACGTGAAGCAGCAAGGCGTTCTTCCTGCAAAAATAACTTAAAACAAATCGGCTTGGCACTGCATAACTACCACGACACTCATGGTATTTTCCCAAATGATGTCTGGACATTCGCACCTGGTACATCTAATGCTGGCGCGAGAAATTTCAGTTGGATGACACAAATTTTGCCACAGGTAGAACAAGCTCCCCTGTATGATGCCATCAACTTCAGTATTCAATATTATGGGCAGACAACTGGTGCCGGGCAGCTTATCGGGGCACAGAGAATCCCTGCGTATAAGTGTCCTTCAGATGTTGATATTGAACCCAGTTCTATTTACAACACCGCAGTTACTAATTATGCCGGTTCTCAAGGGTTCGATTGGTGGTATCGTCAAAACTGGCTTGGAAATGGGATGTTCTCGTTTTTGACTAAAGTAAGAATGAGAGACATCAAAGATGGTACAACCAACACAATTGCAGTTGGCGAAGTTGCTTCAAATGGTTACAAAGGTGGTGGACGCCGTTGTGGTGCCGGTACCGTTCGAAGAGGTGGTGGAGAAGCAGTATTTAGACAGTGGGCCTACTCCCAAACGCATATGGTAATTCAGTCGCAACCTCAGTATCAATTCTTGACCCCAGAGGGGAATGTTGCTGGAGAAGATGGCACATTCTGGTACAATGGTCCATACGCATGGGGGCCAGTTTATATTGCTGCTTATTGTATTAATTCTGAATGGCCAGGACCTGGTTCTGTTCACCCAGGAGGGGCTCAATTCTTAATGGCTGATGGTTCTGTCCGCTTCATTAGTGAAAACATTGACTATCACGGCTCTTGGAATGGTGACGGAGCTAATCCTGGGCCAAGCCTCTGGATGTCATTGAATACGTACAATGGTGGATCAAACGATAGTATTATTGGTGAATTCTAATTGTAGTTTAGCCGGTCATACTCTGGGCATACACGAAATGTTTACTCTTTCGTGTATGTCTATTCTCTAAAACGTCAGT